>JBKPBV010000076.1:0-5641 GCA_046727055.1 Actinomycetota bacterium
CTATCCGGGCATAAGGTGCATGGGTGGACGAAGCGGGCGTTGACGACCTGCGACTTACAGAGCCAGGGCTGGACCGGATCGAGCACACGCAAGATGAGGCGCTATTCGACGATCCCGCGAGCACCGGGTCCGCAGCGCCGCTCGCCCTCTACCGGCGGTACCGGCCCGATACCTTTGCCGAGGTCATCGGCCAGGACCACGTCACCGAGCCACTGCAGCGCGCCCTGACCAACAACAGGGTCAACCACGCTTACCTGTTCTCCGGACCCAGAGGATGCGGCAAGACCACATCAGCTCGGATCCTTGCCCGAGCCCTCAACTGTGAGAAGGGTCCGCGCGCCGTGCCCTGCGGTGAATGCCGCTCATGCCGCGACCTGGCGCGCAACGGCCCAGGCAGCATCGACGTCATCGAGATCGACGCGGCCAGCCACGGCGGCGTGGACGACGCCCGTGATCTTCGGGAGCGGGCCTTCTTCGCACCGGTCAGCAGCCGCTTCAAGATCTACATCGTCGACGAGGCGCACATGGTGACCACCGCAGGCTTTAATGCGCTGCTCAAGCTGGTCGAGGAGCCGCCGCCGCACGTCAAGTTCGTCTTCGCTACCACCGAGCCGGACAAGGTCATCCCGACAATCCGCTCGCGTACCCATCACTACCCGTTCCGCCTGGTCCCGCCACGGCTGCTGACCGAATACCTGGGCAAACTCTGTGAGGCTGAGGGCATTCCGGTTGAGCCTGCCGTACTGCCGCTGGTGGTACGCGCCGGCGGCGGTTCGGTGCGCGACTCGCTCTCGGTGCTGGACCAGCTACTCGGCGCCGCGGACGAATCCGGTGTGTCATACAGGCAGGCGGCCGCCCTGCTCGGCTACACGCCCGACTCGTTGCTCGATGAGTTCGTGGATGCCTTTGCGGCCGGTGACGCCGGCGGTGTGTTCGCCTGCGTCGACAAAGTGATCGAGGTCGGACAAGACCCACGGCGGTTCGCCGAAGATCTGCTTCGTCGGCTCCGCGACCTCGTCATCGTCGCCGCGGTACCGGATGCGTTGAGCTCCGGTCTTGTCGATGTGGCTCCTGACCAGGCAGAACGCCTTAAGTCACAGGCTGCATCATTGGGGGCAGGCGAGCTGACCCGGGCTGCCGAGGTCATCGCAACCGGGCTCACCGACATGCGAGGCACGACCGCGCCTCGACTGCATCTGGAGCTGATGTGCGCGCGGGTGCTGCTACCCGGCGCCGACGTCGACGACCGCGGCATCCACGCCCGGATCGATCGCCTCGAGCGACGTCTCGGGGTGACGGGCTCAGCGAACCCACCTGCTCCTGTCAAGCCTCAAAGCCCGCCGACTCCGAGCCCCCCAACCGCGAGCTTGACCCCGCCGCCTTCGGTGCCAGAGACCACACCGTCCCTACCCCCGCGTACGCCTCAGGCACACCCAACGAGCGGCGCCACCTCAAAGGAAGAAGCCCAGAGTGGCGGCCTCACCGTCACCGACGTACGCCGGCTCTGGCCCGAGGTGCTCGAAGAGGTCAAAGGCAAGCGCCGCTTCACCTGGATCCTGCTCAGCCAGAACGCCCAGGTCGCCGAGGTCCGCAACGGCACCTTGCTGTTGGCGATGTCCAACGCAGGTGCGCGTGACAGCTTCGCTCGAGGAGGCAGCGAGGATGTACTCCGCGACGCAATGGTCGAAATCATGGGCGCTGACTTCGCCGTCGAGACGATGGTGGATCCCAGTGCCGCAGCCTCCGGCGGAGCACCGCGTACGCCGTTAGCCTCCGATCCGCCACCCGCCGCACCAAGACCCGCGCCGGACTCGTCAAGGGCAGGCGCCACAAACGGCACCCGAAACGAGACCGCTGAAGATCCAGATGCGGTGGCGAGCCGTGACGACACCGATCTGGAAGAGGACTCGGAGTCGCAGACGGAG
Organism: Actinomycetota bacterium; assembly: GCA_046727055.1. Taxonomy (GTDB): domain Bacteria; phylum Actinomycetota; class Actinomycetes; order Propionibacteriales; family Propionibacteriaceae; genus Microlunatus. Next base: position 1,926 of record JBKPBV010000076.1, read on the forward strand.
CTGCTGGCACGCCATCTCGGCGCGGAGATCATCGCTGAGGAGGATCACGGCGCATAGGCTGGGCGCGCGAGAACCTCCACCCCGAAAGGCCCGCGATGATTCCCGAAGGCGATATGTCCGGACTGCTGGCCCAGGCTCAGGCAATGCAGGAGCAACTGCTGAACGCGCAACAAGAGCTAGCCGAGATGGAGGTCGAGGGTTCGGCTGGCGGTGGCCTGGTGATCGCGACGGTTACTGGCGCCAGCGAGCTGCTGGGTTTGGTGATCAATCCAGAGGCGGTCGATCCAGGTGACACCGAGACGCTGGCCGACCTTATCGTGGCCGCGATACGTGACGCAACCAACAAGGCTCAGGCGGTCGCCGCCAGTAAGCTTGGCCCGCTGGCCGGCGGGCTCGGCATGGGCGGCGGGCTGCCCTTCTGACGGGTTCAGCATGTACGAGGGCCCGGTCCAGGATTTGATCGACGAGCTCGGGCGATTGCCCGGGATCGGGCCGAAGAGTGCCCAGCGGCTGGCCTTCCATATCCTTGCCGCCGATCCGGATGACGTGATGCGGCTCGCGGCGATACTCAAGAAGGTCAAGGAGACCGTCAAGTTCTGCGAGACGTGTTTCAACGTCTCCGAGGACACCCAGTGCCGGATCTGCCGCGACCCACGCCGCGATGAGACCACGATCTGCGTGGTCGAGGAGCCGAAGGACGTGGTCGCGGTGGAACGTACCCGCGAGTTTCGCGGCCGCTACCACGTCCTGGGCGGCGCGATCAGTCCGATCGACGGGATCGGGCCGGCCGACCTCAAGATCAGGGAACTCTGCCTCCGGCTCGCGGACGGCACGGTGACCGAGGTGATCTTGGCGACGGATCCGAATCTTGAAGGAGAGGCCACAGCGACTTACTTGAGTCGCTTGCTGCTCCCCATGGGCGTACGCGTCAGTCGGCTCGCGAGCGGATTGCCGGTTGGTGGTGATCTTGAGTACGCCGACGAGGTAACTCTCGGTCGGGCGTTCGAGGGTCGCCGCTACGTCGACGCCTAGATAGACTCTCTCAACTCCCGGTCAGAAACCTACGTTCACCTAGGTTTCCCACGGTCTGCATACGGTGCAACGTATGGAGACCCGCAGCAACCTATGTTTACGCAGGTTTCAGCAACCAGGTGAGAGTGTCTGATCAGACTGCGACCAGGTTGTCCTCGGTGTGATAGACGCCAAGCTTCTCGCTTGCCTCGTTCAGGATCCGCTGTACGGCGAGCGTGTCCCGCAGCGGCATGATCACGCTTTCGGTGCGGCCGGCGCGTACGCACTCGGTCACCTCGAGGAGCTCGTGGGAATAGCCAGTACCGAGCGGCGGCCGGCTGATCGTCTCCGGTTCATGGCCCCTCCGATGCAGCACGATCCGATGCGGGTGGTGGAACCTCGGCGGAACCTCAATCCAGCCGTTTGTGCCTTGGATTCGCGCTGCCCCCGGCGTGTGATACTTCAGCGATATCAGCAGTGTCGCGACCCGGCCGTCGTCGTAGCCGAGCAGCAGTCCGGCTTCGGCATCGACAGCAGTCGGAGCCAGCGACCCGCTCACCTCGATCCGATCCGGTGTGCCGAGAAAATACTGGGCGAAGGACACCACGTAGACGCCCAGGTCGAGCATTGCGCCGCCGCCTTGGGCTGGGTCGAAGAGCCGGTCGGCAGGGTTGTAGGGCCGGTCCACACCAAGATCAGCTTGTAGCTGCCGAACCTCGCCGATCGCCCCCTCGTCGATCAGTGCCCGAGCCGCGACGATTGCGGGCTGAAAGCGGGTCCACATCGCTTCCATGACGAAGACCTGGCGCTGCCGAGCGGCCGCAATGATCTCCTCGGCACCGGCCACCGTCGCGGTGAAGCTCTTCTCAACCAGCGCCGCCTTGCCGGCAGCTATGGCGGCGACAGCAATGGCGTGATGCTGCGGATGTGGTGTGGCGATGTAGACCACGTCGACATCCTCGTCGTCCATGATCTCGTGATATGACCCGTACGCACGTCGCAGGCCGTGCTCACTGGCGAATGCCTGCGCTCGCTCGGTGGAGCGGCTAGCGACCGCCACCGCCTCAGCACCAGCCGCGTACGGAAAGTCCTTGATCACCCGAGACGCGATGCGACCGGGCCCGACGATCCCCCACCGAATAGTCTGTGAGTCGGTCATCTGTTGCGGCTTCGCCGTTGCTTCAGACTTCCGGCGATCGAGGAGATGAAGATCGGGATGAAGATCAGCCACCAGTAGCTCCAGCTGGTGGCAAAGCAAAACAAGATGACCGCCGGCCAGGAGGCGGCGGCCGCGACAGCCAGCACGGTGTCAGCCTTGGTGCGTTCCGGTACCGCTGGATGGACGCGGTGTGCTATCTCCGGGCTGGCGGCCGGAGTGCGCTGCCACGGTGGGATTTCGAACGTGCGTTGTGCCGCCTGCTGCCACGGTGGCGCATGATATGCGCTGCTATCCCCGGCCGACGTTGGCCGTGGCTCCGGCAGATCCTCGAACAAGACGGCGAGCTCCGAGGCCGTTTTGGCCTTCAGTGCCCGGCTCATCCGATCGTCGAACTCGGACGCGTCGATCCGGCCTTGCGCCATGTGTTCCTGCAGAAAACCAACCGCTCTGTCGCGGTCGGCATCGCCGATTCGAGGTTCCACGGATCGCTTGGCCGGATTTCCCGGCTGGTGTTGAGGCGCCTCCTCGGCGGGATCCGGCTCGGCTGCGGACGACTCGGTCACACCACCAGTATCCCCGGGCCCGCGCGCGGGCACTAAGACGCTGAGGCACTCTGGACAAAGATCAGTCGCAGGAGCCGAACCACTAGAATCCTGGCGTGGGACAGGAGCCGCTATGGGCCGCGTAGTGCAGAAGTACGGGGGCTCATCGGTGGCCGACGCTGACAGCATCAAGCGGGTCGCCAAGCGGATTGTGGCGACCAAACGGGAGGGCCACGATGTCGTGGTGGTGATCTCCGCGATGGGTGACACCACCGACGATCTGATGGGTCTGGCGCTCGAGGTTTCGCCCCTCCCGCCTCCTCGCGAGCTCGACATGCTGCTGACCGCCGGTGAGCGGATGAGTGCGGCGCTCCTTGCGATGGCGATCCACGACCAGGGCATGCACGCGCGCTCTCTGACCGGTTCGCAGGCCGGGATCATCACCACGGGCACCCATGGAAATGCCCGGATCATCGACATCACCCCAGGCCGGATCACCTCGGCGCTCGACCGCAACGACATCGTGATCGTGGCCGGATTCCAGGGGGTGGCACAGGACACCAAAGACGTGACCACACTGGGGCGAGGCGCCTCCGACACGACCGCTGTGGCCCTCGCAGCCTCACTGGGCGCCGATCACTGCGAAATCTATACAGACGTCGATGGGGTCTTTACCGCCGATCCGCGAATCGTGCCGAGTGCTCGTCGCATCCCCGAGATCAGCTATGAGGAAATGATGGAGATGGCGGCTTGCGGCGCCAAGATTTTGCATCTGCGGTGCGTTGAATACGCGCGCCGGGAGAACGTGCGGGTGCATGTGCGTTCCTCGTTCTCTGAGAAGGACGGTACCTGGGTGCACGAGCCGAAGGAAGGAAGCGCTATGGAGCAAGCGATCATTTCCGGGGTCGTGCATGATCGGAGCGAAGCCAAGATCACTATCGTCGGTGTTCCGGACCGGGTTGGCGAAGCAGCTCGGATCTTCACGGCAGTGGCCGACGCAGAGA
>JBKPBV010000077.1:0-18639 GCA_046727055.1 Actinomycetota bacterium
ACCGCCATCGTCACTTACCAGCCTTTCCAACCTTGCGACGAACCCTCTCGCCCGCGTATCGGACACCTTTGCCCTTGTACGGCTCGGGCTTGCGGATCTTGCGGATGTTCGCCGCAACCTCACCCACCCGCTGCTTGTCGACGCCAAGGACCGAAAACCGGGTCGGGGTCTCGACGTTGAAGGAGATGCCCTCAGGTGCGGTCACCTTGATCGGATGGCTGTACCCGAGCGCGAACTCCAGCTCGGCCGGGCCCTTCGAGACCACGCGGTAGCCGACGCCGACGATCTCGAGCTTCTTTTCATAGCCCGTCGTTACACCGGTCACCATGTTCGCGACCAAGGTCCGCGTCAGGCCGTGCAGCGACTTGCTCTCCCGCTCGTCGTCGGGCCTGGTGACCTCCAGCTCGCCGTTCTCCCCACGCGCGACCTTGATCGGCTCGGCCACGCGATGCTCGAGGGAGCCTTTCGGGCCCAGGACTTTGACCAGCTGACCATCGACGGTCACCTCGACGCCGGCAGGAATGGGAACGGGCATCTTGCCAATGCGTGACACTTCGCTAACCTCCTCGTTCCCTACTCACCACACGTACGCGAGGACTTCCCCGCCTACACCCTTGTTGTGGGCCTGCTTGTCGGTCAGCAGGCCCTGAGACGTTGAAATGATGGCGATACCCAAGCCGCCGAGCACCTTGGGCAGCCCAGTGGCATTGGCGTACACCCGAAGGCCGGGCTTGGAGATCCGGCGTACCCCGGCGATGGAACGTTCCCGGTTCTGGCCGTATTTCAAGGTGATCAACAATGTCTTGCCGACATGGCCTTCGGCGGGCTCGTTCACGGCGTATCCGGCGATGTAGCCCTCATTGGTCAAGATCTCGGCGATTCCTGTCTTGATCCTGCTGTGCGGCATGACTGCCGTCTCGTGGTACGCCTGACTGGCGTTCCGGATCCGGGTCAGCATGTCCGCAATCGGGTCTGTCATGGTCATGAGTAGTGCTCCTTCTCGAAGTAGTTTCCGTTACCGGACCTGCTCCGTAGTGGTCTCTTAGGGCTCCGAGTCACTGGCATCACGAGGCGGTGTGACGAGGTCTTCGTCGTTCTTCGGCGCTGCTTCCCGGAGGTGGATGGCCCTGGCCCCCGGCCGTAGCCTGCGAAGGCCGGGCGGTTGTCCGGGGAGCGGCGCCGACGAATGACGAATGGCTAGCATTACCACGACGATTTCGTGATGCCAGGCAGCTCGCCCTTGTGCGCCAGCTCGCGCAAGCAGATGCGGCACAGACCGAACTTGCGGTAGACCGCCTTGGGCCGCCCACATCTCTGGCAGCGCGTGTACGCCCGTACTCGGAACTTCGGCTTGCGAGCCTGCTTTACTCTGAGCGCTGTCTTGGCCATGGGTTTCCTCCTTCTCAACTCACCCGGAACGGAAAGCCCAGATGACGCAGCAGCGCCCGGCCCTCGTCGTCGTTGGTCGCCGTGGTGACAAATGTGATGTCCATGCCGCGTACCCTGTCGATCTTGTCCTGATCGATCTCGTGGAACATGGCCTGCTCATTGAGACCGAACGTGTAATTGCCCTTGCCGTCGAACTGCTTGGGCGAGAGCCCCCGAAAGTCACGAATGCGTGGCAACGCCAGCGTCAAAAGCCGGTCAGCGAATTCCCACATTCGCGTACCGCGCAGGGTGACATGCGCCCCAATAGGCATCCCTGCCCGCAACTTGAACTGCGCGATCGACTTGCGCGCGCGGGTGACGACAGCCTTCTGGCCCGTGATCGTCGCCAGGTCGCGGACGGCGCCGTCGATCAATTTGGAGTCACGCGCCGCCTCACCGACGCCCATGTTGACCACGATCTTGACCAGATTGGGCGTCTGCATCACATTCTTGATCTTGAACTCATCCCGCAGAGCCGGCGCGATCTCATCCCGGTAGCGCTGCTTGAGCCTGGGGAGGCGGCGCCCTGCGGCCGTCGAGCCGCGCTCCGTGGTCGGAGTTGTCATCAGATTTCCTCTCCGGTCGCCCGAGCGATTCGTACGCTGCGGGTCGACTTGTACTCAGAGCCGTCGGGACGCCGCTTGGTCACCTCGACCCGGTCGTAGCCAATCCGGGTGACGACCTCCTCGCCTTCGGAGTTCTTCGCAACCAGCTGCACGTTTGAGGCGTGGATTGGCGCCTCGGAGGAGACGATGCCGCCCTTGGTGGTCTGGCGTGCCTGTGGCTGAGCGGCAGTGTCTCGGAGATGCCGCTTGACGATGTTCACGCCGGCGACACTCACCTTGTTGCGGTCCGGATACACCGCGAGCACCTCGCCAACCAAACCGCGATCTTTACCGCTGATCACCTTCACACGATCACCCTTGCGGATGTGCAGGGTGCCTTTCTTCTTCTCAGACATGTTTCAGAGCACCTCCGGTGCCAGTGAGATGATCCGCATGAAGCGCTTTTCGCGCAGCTCGCGTCCGACGGGCCCGAAGATGCGGGTGCCGCGGGGCTCGCCGTCAGGCCTCAAGATCACCGCGGCATTCTCATCGAACTTGATGTATGAGCCGTCGGTACGGCGATGCTCCTTCGCGGTCCGCACCACTACCGCCTTGACGATCTCGCCCTTCTTGACGTTGCCGCCGGGAATAGCGTCCTTGACGGTAGCGACGATGATGTCGCCGATCCCCGCGTACCGGCGACCGGAGCCGCCGAGTACGCGGATGCACAAGATTTCCTTGGCACCCGTGTTGTCGGCGACCTTGAGCCGCGACTCCTGCTGGATCATCCCTGCACTTTCCCTCTCAGAGTTACTTGGCCTTCTCGATGATCTCGACGAGTCGCCACCGCTTCGTAGCGCTGATCGGCCGGGTCTCCATCACGCGTACGCGGTCACCAACGGCGGCACTGTTCTGCTCGTCATGTGCCTTGAGCCGGCTCGTCTGGCGCAATACCTTGCCGTAGAGGCGGTGCTTGACCATGGCCTCGACCGCGACGACGACCGTCTTATCCATCTTGTCGCTGACCACATAGCCCTCACGGACCTTGCGTCGCCCGCGCTCTGCGCCGGGCGCATCAGCACGGCCGCGTTCCTCACTCATTCCTTAGCCTCCTCCACGTCCGGATCATCGATGATGCCGAGCTCGCGCTCGGTCAACACGGTGTAGATCCGCGCGATGTCTTTGCGTACGGCGCGGAGCCGGCCGTGCGACTCGAGCTGACCCGTGGCCGCCTGAAACCGGAGTGTGAACAACTCCTCCTTCAGCTCGGTCACCTTGGTATTCAGCTCGCTACGGCTCAGGCCGCGTAGCTCCGCTGCGGTCGTCGCCTTGGCCATCAGATCTCACCTGCCTCACGCTTGATGAAACGCGCCTTCATTGGCAGCTTGTGGATCGCCAGGCGCATCGCCTCTCGAGCGACCTCCTCGTTGACCCCGGAGAGCTCGAACATCACCCTGCCGGGCTTTACGTTGGCGATCCACCACTCGGGCGAGCCCTTGCCCGAACCCATTCGAGTCTCGGCCGGCTTTTTGGTCAGCGGCCGGTCGGGATAGACATTGATCCAGACCTTGCCGCCACGCCTGATGTGACGCGTCATGGCGATACGCGCGGACTCGATCTGACGATTGGTCAGGTAGCCACCCTCCAGCGCCTGGATGCCGTAATCGCCGAATGCAAGCTTGGTGCCGCCCTTTGCCGCACCGGTCCGCCTGGGATGGTGCTGCTTGCGGAACTTCACCTTACGGGGCACCAGCATGGCTCAGGCCTCCCTTTCCGACGTCTCGACCGGCGCGGCCGGTGTTGTGTCAGCCTCAACTGGTGCCGACTCGGGAAGACCTTCGGCGCGAGTCGGTTCGGGCGCGCCTTCGGCGCGAATTGGTTCGGGCGCGCCTTCGGCGCGACGCCGCCCGCCACGTTCTGGGCGGTCCCCACGCGCCGGCCGCTCACCCCGACCCGGCCGACCGGGGCGGGTACGACCGCCGGCCGCGCTACGGGCTGCCTTTTGCGCTGCCCGCTCAGCGCGCGTACCGGAAATGTCGCCCTTGTAGATCCAAACCTTGACACCGATCCGACCGAAGGTCGTCTTGGCCTCATGGAACCCATAGTCGATGTCTGCCCGGAGAGTGTGCAGCGGCACCTGCCCCTCGCGATAGAACTCTGAGCGGCTCATCTCAGCGCCGCCGAGACGACCGGAGCACTGAATCCGGATGCCGCGCGCACCGCCGCGCATTGCGCTCTGCTGCGCCTTACGCATTGCCCGCCGGAACTGCACCCTGGACGCCAGCTGTTCGGCCACACCCTGAGCGACCAGCTGGGCGTCGGTCTCGGGGTTCTTGACCTCGAGGATGTTCAACTGCACCTGCTTGCCGGTGAGCTTCTCCAAGTCGCTCCGGACCCGCTCAGCCTCAGCGCCGCTGCGCCCGATCACAATGCCCGGCCGGGCGGTGAAGATGTCCACGCGTACCCGGTCCCGAGTGCGCTCGATCTCCACCGAGGAGATACCAGCCCGCTCCAAACCTTTGGTCAACATCCGGCGGATCTTGACGTCTTCACCGATGTAGTTGGCGTAGAGCTTGTCTGCGTACCAGCGGCTCTTGTGATCGGTGGTAATTCCGAGGCGGAAACCGTGCGGATTGATCTTCTGACCCATGCTCAATTCTCCTTCGAGCGGGTGCTCGCCTGCCCGCGAGTTGCAGGTTCAGTTCTGGGTTCAACGACAACAGTGATGTGACTGGAACGCTTGAGGATGCGACCCCAACCACCCCGGGCCCGCGGGCGAATCCGTCGGAGGGTAACTCCCTGATCCACAAAGGCCTGCGACACGTAGAGATCCGCCCGCCGCAGGTTGTCTGTGCGCTCGGCGTTGGCCACCGCACTCGCAATCACTTTGTAGACCGGCTCGCTCGCCGCCTGTGGCGCAAACCGGCAGGTGTTCAGGGCATCCTCGACGTCCATGCCGCGGATCAGATCCACAACACGACGAACCTTTGTCGGGGACATCCGGACCTGGCGTGCGATCGCGTACGAACCGGGACGGTCGCCGAGCAACGCCTGACGGCGGGTGGGACGTGAGTCCTTGCTCATCTGTTTAGTTCCTTCTCTGTCAGGCCTAGCGACGCCGAGACTTCCGGTCGTCCTTGACATGGCCGCGGAAGGTTCGCGTCGGCGCGAACTCTCCCAGCTTGTGACCGACCATCATCTCGGTGATGAAGATCGGCACATGCTTGCGGCCGTCGTGTACCGCGATCGTGTGGCCGATCATGTCGGGCACGATCATGGAGCGGCGTGACCAGGTCTTGATCACGTTCTTGGTACCCCGGGCGTTCTGCACCTCGACCTTCTTGGCGAGGTGATCATCGACGAAGGGCCCCTTCTTCAGACTGCGTGGCATCTCTTCCTAATGCTCCTGCTCAGCGCTTCTTGCTGGTCTTGCGACGACGGATGATCATGCGAGAACTCGCCTTGTTCTTCTCACGGGTCCGGCCCTCGGGCTGACCCCAGGGCGAAACCGGGTGGCGCCCGCCAGATGTCTTGCCTTCACCACCACCATGTGGGTGGTCGATCGGATTCATCGCCACGCCACGGACGCTGGGGCGCTTGCCTTTCCAGCGGTTGCGGCCGGCCTTCCCCCAGTCGATGTTGGACTGCTCGGCGTTCCCTACCTCGCCGACGGTGGCGCGGCAGCGTACGTCGACCATCCGCATTTCCCCAGACGGCATACGCAGGGTGGCATTCTTGCCCTCGCGGGCGACCAACTGGATGCTGGCACCGGCCGAGCGGGCGAGTTTTGCGCCTCCACCTGGGCGGAGTTCGACTGCATGGATGGTGGTGCCGACCGGGATGTTGCGCAACGGTAGGTTGTTGCCCGTCCTGATGTCGGCCCGCTCGCCGGCCTCGACGTGACTGCCCTGACGCAAGCCCTCGGGGGCGATGATGTATCGCTTCTCACCGTCAGCGAAGTGCAGCAGCGCGATGCGGGCGGTGCGATGCGGGTCGTACTCGATATGTGCGACCCTGGCTGGTACGCCGTCCTTGTCGTAGCGCTTGAAATCGATCAGCCGATACTGCTGCTTATGCCCGCCGCCGATATGTCTGGTGGTGATCTTGCCGGCGTTGTTCCTGCCACCAGTCTTGGGGCTGGGCACGACCAGCGACTTCTCCGGTGTGGATCGGGTTAACTCGACGAAGTCAGCGACGCTGCTGCCGCGCCGGCCGGGCGTCGTCGGCTTGTACTTACGGATACCCATGTGATCTTTCCTTGTCTTCGCCGGTCAACTGCCCGGCGAGGAGAAGATGTCGATGCGCTCACCGGGGGCGACTGTGACGATCGCGCGCTTTGTGTCAGGACGCTTGCCGTAGCCGTATCTGGTGCGCCGCTTCTTGCCCGCGCGGTTCAGCGTGTTGACATCTGTGACCCGAACCTTGAACACCGTCTCCACGGCAATCTTGATCTCGGTCTTGTTCGCGTCCGGAACTACCAGGAACGTGTATTTGTTCTCATCCAGCAGCCCATAGCTCTTCTCGCTGACCACCGGGGCGATCAGGATGTCACGATGATCACGGACCTTGAAACTGCTGGTCACTTCTCATCCTCCCGAGCGATCTCGCGCTCAGTGGCCACGGCCTTCGCGGACTTTCCCCCTGCCGGGCCGGCCACGTAGGCCTGCAGCGCCGCGGAGGTGAAGACGACCTCGTCGTTGACGAGCACGTCGTAGGCGTTCAGCTGATCGGCGGTGATCACATGCGCCTTAACCACGTTGCGCAGGCTCAGCCAGGCGAGATCATCGTCACGATGGATCACCACGAGCACCTTGTCCGAGGTAGTCGCCGCAGCCAGCGCAGCGAGGGCAGCCTTGGTCGAAGGCGCATCGCCTGACACCAGCTCCGAGACCACGTGGACACGACCGTCTCGCGCCCGATCGGACAGCGCGCCCCGCAGCGCTGCAGTGATCATCTTCTTGGGCGTACGTTGCGCGTAGTTGCGCGGCTGCGGTCCATGGACGATGCCGCCGCCGACATACTGCGGCGCACGTATGGATCCCTGCCGGGCCCGACCAGTCCCCTTCTGGCGGTAGGGTTTGCGGCCCCCGCCGCGTACCTCGCCACGGCTTCTGGTGGCATGGGTGCCCTGCCGGCCGGCCGCAAGCTGAGCCGTGACGACTTGGTGGATCAGCGGAATGTTCGCGGGAACGTCGAAGAGCTCAGCAGGCAACTCGACAGTTCCGGACTTTGCGCCCTTCACATCGAGCACATCGACCGTGCGGGTCTCGCTCATGCGATGTCTCCCTTCTTGGCAGCGCTCCGAAGCACGACCAGGCCTCCCTTGTTGCCCGGGATGGCGCCCTTGATCAAGATCAGGCCGCGTTCCGCGTCGACAGCATGGACGACCAGGTTCTGCACGGTGATGCGCTCCGCACCCATTCGCCCCGCCATTCGAAGGCCTTTGAAAACCCGACCCGGGGTAGCGCAGCCGCCGATCGAGCCCGGTGCCCGGTGTTTGCGGTGCACACCATGGGACGCGCGCAGGCCGGCGAAACCATGCCGCTTCATAACGCCGGCGGTGCCCTTGCCCTTGCTGACACCGGTCACATCAATGACGTCCCCCGCGGAGAAGACGTCGGCGCTGAGCTCCTGACCGAGGCTGTACTCGCTGGCGTCGCTGGTCCGGATCTCGACCAGATGTTTCCGCGGCGTCACCCCTGCCTTCTCGAAATGTCCAGCGCTGGGTTTGGTCAGCTGCTTGGCCTTGACAGCGCCGAAGCCGAGCTGGACAGCTGAGTAACCGTCGACATCGGGGGTCCGGATCTGGGTCACCACGCAGGGGCCTGCCTCGACGACGGTAACAGGAACAACGCGGTTGTTGGCATCCCAGAGCTGGGTCATGCCGAGCTTGGTGCCCAGCAGGCCCTTGAGTGTGCGTTCTGTCTTGGTGGCGCTCATCGTTGATCGTCCTCAGAGTTTGATCTCAATGTCGACACCAGCCGGCAGGTCAAGCCGCATCAAAGAGTCGACGGTCTTGGGCGTCGGGTCGATGATGTCGATGAGGCGCTTGTGCGTCCGCATCTCGAAGTGCTCCCGGCTGTCCTTGTACTTGTGCGGGGAGCGGATCACGCAGTAGACGTTCTTCTCCGTGGGCAGTGGCACCGGCCCCGCAACCTTCGCGCCCGTACGGGTAACCGTGTCGACGATCTTGCGCGCCGACGAGTCGATCACCTCGTGGTCGTAGGCCTTGAGCCTGATGCGGATCTTTTGTCCCGCCACCGTTCGTCCTTCTTATCGTCCTAAATCGCGGATGAAGACCACCCGTGAATTTCTCCGACCCCCGTGGTCGGGCGTGTCGGCCGGCGTTCGGCGCACCACACCCATCACTTTGCGTGCTGAGGAGGTGGCCCGGCCCTGGACCGGGCGTCCAGGCAACCGAGCAGTCAGGATCTCGCGGTTCGGCGACCTACCTTTACCAGGCTCGAAGTCAGGCCCGGTAGGCATGGTCTACCCCGGCGACCCCGTCGGAGCAACCTGACGATTCTGTCAGAGTCCTTGGGTCATATCAAATCTGGCCTATCTGCAGGCAAAATCGTCCTAGATCGGTCTACCGCTGGGGCGGGTCCTGAGGTGGATATTGACCTGGCTGTGGCTGAGGCGGATAGGCCTGGCCTACCGGCGGCTGAGGCGGGTAGGGCTGTGTGGGATATCCGGTCGGTGGCTGCTGCGGCGGACCTGCGGGGTACCACGGTCCGGTACCGGCGGCCGCCGGCTGCTTCTTGCCGAACGCCAGTCCGAGAATCGCTGCCAGCAACAGCACACCGCCACCGATCAAGCAAACGACTCCCGCGGTCCGCAAGGTGGCCACAACTGCACCCAGATTGCCCAGTCCCGGCAGATTCACCACGACGATCTGGCTCGGGTCGCTCGTGCGGTAGTAGGTGGACACGGTGTCGCCAATCTGCGGTAGATCGCCACCGGCGAAATCGCCCTTGCCGGTGTGCTTTCTGCCCTGATCGTCGTGGTAGCTGACCGTGATCGTCACTGGGTCGGTCGAATCGACAGACTGCACGGTTCCCTGGACCGGGCCGGCATAACCAGACCTGGCCAACTCTTCGTTGAACGCGCTTTGTCCCTTCTCTGCCAGGGCGGAGCCGGCAGCCAGCCCACCGCCGGTGAGCAGGAGCAAGGTACCGAGCACGAGCCCAACAATCTTCAGGGCCATCACTGGTCCTCCTCTGCGAATTCGAGCGCCCGGGACAGGCTACCCGTCCCTGGCTCGCTATTCCTCACTTGCTGCAGGAACGAACGTGCACGTGCGCTCCTGTTATGTTGCACAGGCTGCAACGTGTGCAGACCATCAGAAAGATATGCAGGGCTATCTCAGATGCCCTCAGCCAATGGGCTCGTGTTCGACGGCTCCGACCGTTCGGACTGATCTTGAGGACGCGTTGCGGATCTGCCAGATCACGGAACGGCCGAAAGACCAGCTAAGCAATGCAAGCGCAAAAAGCAGTAACGTCGTTGGTGCCCAGTGCGCGCCGTGGGTCAATCCGAAGGCAAGCGCAGCGAGCAGCGCGACCGCCTGCCCGACTGCGATCACCTTCGCTGAGTAGCGGCCAGGCAGCTCGGTCCGTAGTGCGGGCACGACCAGGGATGCGGCGACGTAGCCGTATCGCATCACTCCGATCGCCAGCACCCACCAGCCGGTGATACCGAGGGCTGCAACGGCAATGCTGAGCACTACCAGCATTGCCCCGTCGGTCTCCACGTCGAATCTCGCTCCGAAGGCACTCGCCTCTCCCCTAGCTCGTGCCACTCGACCATCCACACCGTCCAGCGTCAGGCAGATCGTCCCCATGATGATCATGGTCAGTACGCCATTCCTTGCGAGGCCTCCGGCCAGTGCCTGCAGGGCGAGACCCGCAAGAAAACAGACGCCAAGCCCTCGTGTCAGGGTGACCAGGTCAGCAGGTCGGAGGGTCCTGGTGCGCGAGAATCTCGCAACCAGCGCTGCCAGCAGCAAGAAGCAGAATGTTGCGGTCGAGGCGGACAGCCAGCTTAGCCACCAGCCCACAAGCGCGGCCCCGAGCAGCACCGGCCCGCATGCTGCGAGCAGCCAGTACTCCGTAATGCTTCGCCGGCTTGTCCACAACAGGGGCGCCACCAACGTTTTCATCACCCACTCAGACGACCGATCGACCCAATGGGTTCAGCTTGTCAGCCGAAGTCGAAGGCCCATCGGAACGCCCCCTCGGCGATGCGCAATCCTCCTGCCGGCGGAGCCGAGGGCCATTAGGCTCGCAGGCGTGAGAAACGGGCCGCGATGATAGTCCGAGCAGGTGTTGCTGCCGGGCACCCGTCGACTGCGTACGCGGGGGCTGACATCCTCTCCCGCGGCGGCAGCGCGGTCGATGCTGCCGTCTCGATGATGCTCGTCAGCTGTGCCGCGGAGATGATCTTCACCGGACTTGGTGGCGGTGGTTTCGCCACCGTCTACGACGCCGCAACAACGCAAGTGCGCTGCCTGGACTTCTTCGTCGGTGTTCCTGGCCTCGGTGGCAAGCTGCCCAGTCCGGCCACCTCGATCGAAGTGATCTTCATCGGCCAGCACGTACCCTACGAGATCGGCCCGCCCACGGTTGCGGTGCCGGGGATCCCGGCGGGAGCTCACTATTTGTGGCAGCGCTGGGGTCGGCTGCCTTGGTCCACGGTGACCGCCGCCGGCCGGGAGGCCTCGTACGGAACACCCTTCCCAGCGATGCATGCCCAGGTGCTGCCCCGGGTTGCCCCGGCGATGTGTGTCGGGGAGGGCATTGAGGTCTATCAGCGTCCGGATAGCACTCTGCTGCGCGCGGGCGACCCGTTGCGCCATCCTGATCATCACCGAGCTTATGAGCTGATGCTGCGGGATCCCCGCGCGTTCTATCACGGCGCGTACGCCGATGCGCTGGTCGTCGCCGTCTCCAATGGAGGCGCCTTGAGCCAGGAAGACCTTGACGCTTACCACGTCATAGAGTCGGCGCCCCGAACGATCCGGGTGAACGACTTTACGGTGCAGGCCCGCGGTAATGATCTTGATGATCTGCTTGGCACCATGGAGCGCGTGGCGCCGGTGGTGCACGGCGATCCGACAACTGATCCACAGTCGGCGGCTGCGCTGGTCGATGCCCTGCGAGCACCGGGCAAGCGGGCCGAGACCACCAACATCGTCGCCGTGGACGAGCACGGCAACGGCTGCGTCATCACCACCAGCCTTGGCCTGGGATCCGGAGTGTGGGTGCCGGGCTACGGCGTACATCTCAATTCGATGTTGGGTGAAGGGGAGCTGGTGAGAGGGTTGGTACACCCTGGTACCCGAATGGGCTCGATGATGTCGCCGCTGATCGCGCTGGATGATCATGGGCAGCTGGCCGCCATCGCGGGCGCAGCAGGCGGCAGCCGGATCCGCCCTGCCCTGGTGCAGTGCGTGCTCCGGATGCTCCGCGGCGCTGCACCTCAGGAAGCCATCGACGCACCTCGACTCAACGCCCTCCCGGATCTGGTGAGACTGGAGCCCGGTTTCTTCTCCCACGTCATCCAGTGGCTGGAGACGAACGGCTACAAGATCGCGATCGCCGACCACCGGGACCCGTACTTCGGGGGCGTGTCGGCTCTGAGCCCCCTCGGCGGCGGAGCCGATCCGCGCCGCAGCGGCTTCGTGATCATGTTGTAACGCGTAGGGTCAGCACGTGACGATCCCCTCCTCGACCTACCGCCTGCAGCTCAACCGCGAATTCACCTTGCAGGATGCGGCCGGAGTGCTCGGCTACCTCAGCGAGCTGGGAGTGGGTGCCGTGTACCTGTCACCCATACTGCAGTCGACGATCGGCTCTGATCATGGGTACGACACAACCGACGTCTCCCGCGTTGATCATGATCGGGGCGGCGAGGCGGGGCTGCAACGACTCATGACCGGCGCGCAGTCGGTGGGCCTTGGCGTGATCATCGACATCGTGCCGAATCATCTCGGCATCGAGTATCCGATCCAGAATCCAGCCTGGTGGGACGTCCTGCGCCTCGGTCAGGATTCGCCGTACGCCGCCTGGTTCGACATCGACTGGAGCCGGGGTCGCATCGTCGTGCCGATCTTAGGTGATGATCCAGAGCTGACCGTGGTGGACGGCGAATTGCGTTACTTCGAACACCGCTTCCCGCTGGCTCCAGGCACCTCGTCTGAGGGCGACGATGTGACTGCGGTACATGATCGGCAGCATTACGAGCTGGTGCACCACTCGCGGGGCAACCGCGAGCTCAACTACCGGCGGTTCTTTGCGATCACCACGCTTGCCGGCGTACGCGTGGAGGATCCTGAGGTCTTCTCCGCCACTCACGCCCTCATCCGAAGCTTGTGCGAGGACGGTGTGACCGGCCTGCGCGTGGACCACCCCGACGGCCTGCGCGATCCGCTGGCATACCTGCAGCAGCTGCGCTCTGTTGCCCCAGAGCAATGGATGACTGTGGAGAAGATCCTCGAGCTAACCGAAGAGCTGCCGAAGAGCTGGCCGGTTGCCGGTACGACCGGCTACGACGCCATGCGGGAAGTGAACGGAGTCTTCATCGATCATGATCATGAGCCGGCGTTCACGGCCCTCTATCAGCAGCTGACGGGTGACCATCACACGGTCGACGATCATGTTGAGGCTGGCAAGCGCTTAGCAGTGGAGGTGCTACTGCCAGCGGAGGTGCGACGGATGGCGGCACTGGCTCGGGACATTCCCGATGCCGCGGCGGCCCTCGCCGAGGTAGCGATCGCCTTCGAGGTCTATCGCTCCTACCTACCGGATGGCGTCGTTTACCTTGATCACGCTCTGCGGGCCGCCAAGCGGCGCCGCCCTGAGTTAGTAGCCGCCATAGATCAGCTCGGTCCTCGCCTCCATGATCATTGTGACGACCTTGCGCTACGCATGCAGCAGCTGAGTGGCGCAGCGATGGCCAAGGGAGTCGAGGACACTGCCTACTACCGGTACTCGCGTTTCATTGCGCTGAACGAAGTTGGCGGCGATCCGGGACAGTTCGGCATTCCACTGCAGGATTTCCACACCCTGCAAGCCTCGAGGCTGGACCGGCTGCCCAGGTCCATGACCGGCCTGTCAACCCACGACACCAAGCGCGGCGAGGATGTGCGCGCCCGGCTTGCCGTGCTCTCGGAGATTCCCCATGCCTGGGCTGATTTCGCCGAGTTGTTCTTGGGCATGACCGCAATACCAAATCCGCTTTTCGGGTATTTCCTCGCGCAGACGCTGGTCGGCACCGGACCGATCGAGCCTGCCCGGATGCACGCGTACGCCGAGAAGGCCGCACGGGAGGCAAGCGACGGTACAACCTGGACCGCCCCGGAGGCAGCCTACGAATCCGCGGTGCATGCGGCGGTCGACGCCGCATATCACGATCCCAGCCTGCGCTCTGCGTGGGACAAGATCAACAGGCTCATCACGGCTCCGGGGTGGTCCAACTCGCTCGGTCAGAAGCTCGTTCAGCTGACTATGCCTGGCGTTCCGGATGTCTACCAGGGCACCGAGCTCTGGGACGACTCGCTGGTGGATCCGGATAACCGACGACGAGTCGACTTCGCCAACCGCATTCGGCTACTCGAATCGCTCAGCGCGGCTCCGCCTGACATCGATGGAACCGGTGCGGCCAAACTCTGGATCACCCGGCAGGCACTTCGGCTGCGACGCAGCCGTCCAGATTCGTTCCGCAAGTACCGACCCATGATCGCGAGCGGCCCCGCGCGTGATCATCTGATTGGTTTTGATCGCGGCGGGGCGATCACGCTGGCCACCCGACTGCCCGTTGGTCTCGCTACGGCTGGCGGCTGGCGAGATACCAACGTCGAAATAGCCGCTCCTTCGATTGACGTGCTAACCAGCCAGCGATGGACCGGGATCGTCGCTGTGGGTGAGCTGCTGAGCAGGTACCCGGTCGCGTTGTTGGCGCCTGGGTGATTCAGGATCGGCGTTACTCGAGGACGAAGGTGACCAGCAGGTTGACGCGGTACGCAACAACCGCGCCGTTCTGCACGTCGACCGACTGCTCCTTGACCCAGGCCGACGTGACATTACGCAGCGTCGCGTTGGCGCGGTCAAGGCCAACCTTTACGGCATCTTCAAAACCGGTGTCGGACCTGGCGCTGATCTCGGTGACGCGAGCGACGGTGCCTGCCACGATGACCTCCTGGAGACGAGCGTGAATGGGACGATCCCTGCTGTGACTATCTAACTCCTGCCGCGACATGTGAGGGAACCCTGGCATTACGAGGAACCCCCGGACTTCGGCGGAAGTCCGGGGTTCCTCTGATGATGATCGAGGTCGGCAGCGACTACTTGATGATCTTGGTCACGCGGCCGGCGCCGACGGTACGCCCGCCCTCACGGATGGCGAACTTCAGCTCCTCCTCCATGGCGATTGGCTGGATGAGCTGGACAGACATGTCTGTGTTGTCGCCCGGCATCACCATGTCAGTGCCCTCTGGCAGGTTCACCACACCAGTCACGTCAGTCGTACGGAAGTAGAACTGAGGACGGTAGTTGTTGAAGAACGGCGTGTGACGGCCGCCCTCCTCCTTGGAGAGGACATAGACGCGAGCCTCGAACTCGGTGTGTGGAGTCGTGGTACCCGGCTTGATCACAACCATGCCGCGCTCCACGTCCTCACGCTTGGTACCACGCAGCAGCAGGCCGACGTTCTCGCCTGCCTGGCCCTCGTCCAGCAGCTTGCGGAACATCTCCACGCCGGTGACCGTGGTCGACTGCTTCGTGTCGCGGATGCCGATGATCTCGACAGGTTCCATGACTTTGACCACGCCGCGCTCGATGCGACCGGTGACCACGGTGCCGCGACCTGTGATGGTGAAGACATCCTCGACTGGCATCAGAAACGGCTTGTCGACCTCGCGGATCGGCTGGGGGATGTAGTTGTCGACCGCGTCCATGAGTTCCATCACGGACTCACTCCACTTGGGATCGCCGTTCAGCACCGGAAGTGCGGCAACCCTGACGACCGGGAGGTCGTCGCCCGGGAACTCGTACTCGCTGAGCAGCTCGCGGACCTCGAGCTCGACTAGCTCCAAGATCTCGTCATCATCGACCATGTCGCACTTGTTCAGCGCAACCACGATCGCAGGTACGCCGACCTGGCGGGCCAGCAAAACGTGCTCGCGGGTCTGCGGCATCGGGCCGTCAGTGGCGGCGACCACGAGGATGGCACCGTCCATCTGAGCAGCACCGGTGATCATGTTCTTGATGTAGTCAGCGTGGCCGGGGCAGTCCACATGTGCGTAATGCCGCTTCTCGGTCTGATACTCCACGTGCGCGATCGAGATCGTGATACCGCGCTGGCGCTCCTCTGGCGCCTTGTCGATCTGCTCGAACGCCGACACCTGGTTCAGCGTCGGGAACTTGTCGTGCAGCACCTTGGTGATCGCCGCGGTCAGCGTGGTCTTTCCGTGGTCGATATGCCCGATGGTGCCAATGTTGACGTGCGGCTTTGTCCGCTCGAACTTCGCCTTTGCCACTGAGGCTCCTCCTGGATGTACGCCACGCCGGTCGCGTGGCGTTCGTTCTTGGGTTTACTGGTCAGCTGGCCGGTTTGACCCGGCCTAAGTTTTGTGGACGATTCCGCTAAGGTCAAACGCGATCGTTGTGCTCGATCTCATTCCCCCCGTGCTTTCTGAATGATCTCGTCGGCGATGTTCTTTGGCGTCTCAGCGTAGGAGTGGAATTCCATTGTGTACGACGCCTGACCCGAGGTTTTGGACCGCAGGTCGCCGACATATCCGAACATCTCCGACAACGGCACAAGCGCCTCGATCACCTTGTTGCCATGGCGATCGTTCATTGCCTGGACGTGGCCGCGCCGCGCGTTGAGGTCCCCGATCACGGTGCCAAGGTAAGCCTCGGGAGTCGTCACTTCGACCGCCATCACCGGCTCCAGCAGTGCTGGATCTGCACGGCGGGCTGCCTCCTTGAACACCATCGAGCCGGCGACGCGGAAGGCGAGCTCAGAGGAGTCGACATCGTGATAGGCGCCATCGATCAAGGTGACCTTGATGTCATCCACCGGATAACCGGCCAACACGCCAAATTGCATGGCGTCCTGAACCCCTTCGTCGACCGCCGGGATGTATTCCCTGGGGATGCGGCCACCGGTGATCTGGTTGACGAATTCATAACCAGAGCCCGCCGGCAGCGGCTCCACGTTGATGATCACCCGGCCGTACTGACCGGAGCCACCCGACTGCTTCTTGTGGGTGTATTCGACCTTTTCAACCGGCCGGCGCAGCGTCTCACGATAGGCCACCTGCGGCTTGCCGATATTGGCCCCGACCCGGAACTCCCGCTTCATGCGATCGATCAAGATCTCGAGGTGCAGCTCACCCATCCCGGCGATGATCGTCTGGCCCGTCTCGTCGTCGGTGTGGACCCGGAAGGTCGGGTCCTCCTCCGCCAGTCGCTGGATCGCCATCCCAAGCTTCTCCTGGTCGGATTTAGTCTTGGGCTCGATTGCCTGCTCGATCACCGGTGCCGGGAAATCCATCGACTCCAAGACCACGGGATTGTTGACCTCGCACAGCGTCTCACCAGTCGTGGTGTCCTTAAGCCCCATGACGGCCACAATCTGGCCAGCGCCCACGGAGGCGATCTCCTGGCGCTTGTTCGCGTGCATCTGGTAGATCTTGCCGATCCGCTCGCGCCGTCCCTTAGTCGCATTCAGCACGGTCGAGCCGGCCTCCAGTTTGCCGGAATAGAGGCGGATGTAGGTCAGCCGACCGAGGTGGGGATCGGCCGCGATCTTGTACGCCAGGGCCGCGAAAGGATCTGTGTCGGTGGGATGCCGCTCGATGGTGGCAGAGGGATCACCCGGCTTGAACCCGATGATGGCCGGAACATCGAGGGGCGAGGGTAGGTATGCGATGACCGCATCCAGCAACGGCTGCACACCCTTGTTCTTGAAAGCGCTGCCACAGAGCACCGCGGTGATCTTGGAGGCCAGCACCGCACGCCGGATTGAGTCCTGGAGGAGTTCAGGCGTGATCGACTCCTCATCGGTCAGGAATGCCTCCATCATGTGATCGTCATAATCGGCCACAAGCTCAATCAGTGCATGCCGAGCCTCTTGCGCCTGATCAAGTAGCTCGGCGGGAATCTCCTCAACCGTGTAGTCCTCGCCGATCTTCGTCTCACCGCGCCAGGTCAGGGCTCGCATCCTGATCAGGTCGATGACGCCGATGAAGCTGGCCTCTGAGCCGATCGGCAGTTGCACGACAGCGGGAACGGCGTTCAGCCGGTTCTTGATGTTCTCGACGCAGTGCTCAAAGCTCGCGCCCGTACGGTCCAGCTTGTTGACAAAGCAGATGCGTGGCACGCGGTAGCGGTCAGCCTGACGCCACACAGTCTGGGTTTGGGGTTCCACCCCGGCGACGCCGTCGAAGATCGCTACGGCCCCATCGAGGACCCGCAGCGAACGCTCTACCTCGATGGTGAAGTCGACGTGCCCTGGGGTGTCGATGATGTTGATCTGGTGATCTTTCCAGTGGCACGTCGTAGCAGCGGAGGTGATGGTGATCCCCCGCTCCTGCTCCTGCTCCATCCAGTCCATGGTGGCCGCGCCCTCATGCACCTCACCGATCTTGTAGTTGATTCCGGTGTAGAAGAGGATGCGCTCGGTTGTCGTGGTCTTGCCCGCGTCAATGTGGGCCATGATCCCGATATTGCGGACCTTGGACAGGTCAGTTTTGATATCGACAGCCATAAGGGTTCCTGACTTGTCAGCGTCTGGTGCTATAACCGGCTGAGAGGCTGACAACTCGGCGTAATTACCAGCGGTAGTGGGCGAAGGCCTTGTTCGCCTCAGCCATCTTGTGGGTGTCCTCGCGGCGCTTGACGGCGGCGCCGAGGCCGTTAGAGGCGTCGAGGATCTCGTTCATCAGCCGATCGGCCATGGTCTTCTCGCGACGCTGCCGGGCGAAGCTCACCAGCCAGCGCATCGCCAACGTGGTCGCGCGGGCAGGTTTGACCTCGACGGGAACCTGGTACGTCGCACCACCAACACGGCGGCTCTTGACCTCCAGCGATGGGCGCACGTTGTCTAGGGCACGCTTCAAGGTCTGCACCGGGTCCACGCCGGTCTTGGTACGGGTGCCTTCCATCGCGGTGTAGACGATGCTCTGAGCAACCGTCTTCTTGCCGTTCCACAAGATCTTGGAGACGAGCTGGCTGACCAGCGGCGATCCGTAGACGGGATCGGCAATCACCGGGCGCTTCGAGGCGGGGCCCTTGCGAGGCATTACTTCTCCTTCTTTGCGCCGTAGCGACTACGAGCCTGCTTGCGGTTCTTCACACCCTGGGTGTCCAGCGAGCCACGGATGATCTTGTATCGCACACCGGGCAGATCCTTCACCCGGCCCCCGCGGACCAGCACCATCGAGTGCTCCTGCAAGTTGTGGCCGACGCCGGGGATGTACGCGGTGACCTCCACGCCAGAGGACAGCCGGACGCGAGCCACCTTGCGCAGCGCGGAGTTCGGCTTCTTCGGGGTCGTGGTGTACACGCGAGTGCACACGCCCCGACGCTGAGGCGAACCTTTGAGCGCAGGCGTCTTGGTCTTGCTCACCTTGTCCTCGCGGCCCTTGCGGACCAACTGC
>JBKPBV010000078.1:0-10102 GCA_046727055.1 Actinomycetota bacterium
CCGGGTGCCTGGCCGTGGCCCTTGGCGTACTCCGCTGCGTGGGTGCGGTGGAAGTGGGGGAAGTCCGCGGAAGGCTGCTTGGACTTGCAGAACTCGCCGCGGACGCTGATCCCGACGTACCGCACGGCGGTAGCCTCGGCCGGGTTCGGCTTGTCGAGCTGGATGAACACCGCGACGTCCTCGTTGACCCAGCGATACAGACGCGGTGCGGTCTGGCCGCCGGTGAGTGGGTTGTCGGTGAACAGTCCGGCGAGGGCCGTGAGGTCCGACTTGGACAGGGTCTTCGCGCCGGGCGCGGCGAAGTCGGCCTTCGGCAGCTTCGCGCCGCACCGTTGGGGAGCGGGCGTCGGCGAGAACTCGTAGTCGACACCCGGCTTCACTTCGCGGCCGTCCCGCTGGGTGAAGTCGTCGACCGCCACCCAGCTGAGCCAGTAGCCCGCGGTGCCAGGCGGTCCGGCGTGACCCTGGGCGTAGTCGGCCGCGTTCAGGCGGTGGAAGTGCGGGAACCCGCCCTTGGTGCCGCCGGGCTGGTTCTCCGCGCAGAACACGCCCTTGACGCTGATGCCGATGTACCGCAGGGCGGTCGCCTTCGCCGGGTCCCGCTCATCGAACTGGACGAACACAGCCACCCGGTCGTTCACCCACCGGTAGAGCCGCGGCGCGGTTTGGCCGCCCGTCAGCGGGTTGTCGCCGAACGCGGCCGCTAACGCGACGATGTCGGCCTTGGTCAGTGGCGTTCCTATTGGCTCCGCGGGAGAGACACTGGTCGGCGAACGCTCGGAGACGCCAGGCTCCTGCCCGCCGCCGCAGGCAGCCAGCACCAGGACGGCGAACGCGGCGGCGGCGGCGATGCGAGTGTGGGACATGACCAGCTCCTGCGACCCGGACGGCGTATCTCGCTTCGCCACGCTAGGTGAGCAACCAGGTGCTGGCCTTGTCGGTTTCCTAAAGACTCCATGAACCCGCAGCGAATGAGCCAGCTATCCGCTGTCAAGGATGCATGCGACCGCGCGGGCTGTCTGTGTGGCTCCTGCGTCGTCGACCTGGTAGGCCATTCGACCCTCATGGACCAGCAAGTCGCAGTAGGACAGATCCCTGCTGGGGCGAGGGCCGCCTGGATGGCGTGGTGACGGTCGTCCTAACCGGGAGTGCGGAACTGCCCAGGCCTGCGACGGGATCGGTTGCGGTCGGATCAGGGCAAGCAACCCCGCCGTGAACAATTCAGTGGGAGGACACCGTGACCACCGAGCCACCAGTAATGCTGCGTCCGGAGGTTCTGGTCCTGGACGTGAACGAGACCCTGTCCGACCTGGAGCCGATGCGGGAACGCTTCGAACAGGTCGGCTTGCCGGGGCACGCGCTCGACGCCTGGTTCGCCGCGACCCTGCGCGACGGGTTCGCCCTGACGGCGGCCGGCACCTACCCAGCGTTCCGCGACGCGGCGCGTTGCGAACGCTGCTCGCTTCTCACAGGGTCGACAGGGCCGACGCCGTCGACCAGGTGCTGACCGGGTTCGCAAAGCTCCCGGCGCATCCGGACGTCGCGCCCGGGCTGCACCGGATCCACGCCGCTGGTATTCACTCGTCACCCTGACCAACGGCGCGACCGCGATCTCCGACCGGATGCTCGACCCAGGCCGGCGTGCTCCCGCTCGGCGGTATGCCGCCGAAGTCTGCGGCGTCGAGCGGGGCGCGATGGCGCTGGTCGCCGCCCATCCCTGGGATGTCGACGGTGCTCACCGCGCCGAACTGACGGGCGTCTGGGTCGACCGCCGCAAGTCGCCATACCCGCTCGCGTTCCGACCGCCCGACCTCCGGGTCCCCGACTTTGAGACGCTCGCCGACATGCTGACCGCATGATGACCTAGCCCGACGAACGGCGGTGGAGGCCGACACCGGCCGCTCAACGGTCGTCTTACGCGGCCCCGTTTCATGGCGGCTCGACTGTCCAAGGGTTGCGCGGGTCTCCTTAGACGGCAATTACGACCGTGACAGGAAGCGTTTGGTCAACGAGGGGGCCCGTTGCCACGAAAGAAGCGGCAGCTTCCGGCGTGGTCTCGGTTGTGTCGTGGTCTTTTGGGCCGGGGCCGTTGCATGTCGTCGCCGAAGTCGAGGTGGACGGCGAGTCGGTACCGGAGATCCTGGGCGGGGAGGTCGTTCAATGGCGTCCTGGAAACGGCTCGAGTGATCGCGCCGACATCGTGTCCTTGATGATCGATTCTCTGCAAGAGCTGCGCCAGTGCCGGGCATTCGCCCTGTCGGAGGAGTCGCTGGTCGAGCTAGCTGCTGCCTCCCGCGCGGCGCCCTCGCCGGCCACTAGCTGAACGGTGTCTTCGGTCGCTCTTGCCGCGCGCCGTCAACGAACGTGTCGACCCGCTCGTCGTAGAAAGCGATCAGCCCCGCGATCTTCTGGCTTTCCGCCAAGGGCGTCGGATAAGACCAGGCCACATCCTGGAGCCGGCCGTCGATCCGGGCGGCGAAGTGCTCTGTCTGTCCTTTGTACGGGCAACGGGTCACCGTCTCGCTGTGTTCCAGCAGGTCAATCCGTACGTCGGTCCGCGGCAGGTAGTACCGGGTCGGCAGCCCGGTCTCGAAGAGCAGCGTCGGCCGCGGCGAGTCGGCGACCGTGACGCCGCCGAGCTCGACTCGGATGTGGCGGGAGCTGGCGAGGATGTCGACGCGCGTGTGCGGGTCGCGCGGATGGACGTAGACGAGCTCGTCCTCCTCGTACCACGCATCCATCGCCTCCCAGTCGAACCGGACCAGGTCGCGGAGCTCGATGATCGGCGAGTCCTCATAACGCGCCGCCGCGTCCGCCGCCTCGCGCCCAGGCACCTTGACGGTGAACAGGGTGGCGTCGCCACGGCTGGGGGAGCGCCGAGTCTCGCCACTTGGGCTGAGCAGCGTGGTGTCGATGTCGTCCAGCGGGATGTAGTAGGTGGGGTAGTACGGCTTCTCCCAGACCAGCACGGGGCGCGTCGTGTCGGCGATCATGCGGCCGCCGAGCTGGACACGCACCCGCTTGGCGCTGCGCTCGAGACGCACCGTGCCACGGGACGTGATCATGTTGGGTCTGTCCATGACAGCATTAACTCCTGCGAGACGGGCGATCATCCGTGATCGGCGTTACAGATGGCCACTAGTTCCGGGCCAGGTCAGGCAATGCGTTCGAGGAGTGCGCCGACGGTGAGCCAGTAGTAGACGATGTAAGCGCTAGCGATGAGATGCGTGATCGTCCCGATCCGTCCCACGTAAGGAAGGATCACCCGAGGGCGAGTGGCCATGTCGGCCTTGAAGACGGCGGCGCCACCGGCTCGACGGCGGCGGCCGACCTAGAGCCGGTACCGTCAGGGCCGGAGTCGTCGGCGGACCCTCCGGCGAAGCCGATGGCGAGCAGCAAGTGCGATGGTCCTGCTGCTCGACGGCATACACCGCGAGCGTGCCGCTTGAATTGTCGACGGGCAAGACGCGGCCACGTGCACCGAGGATGGGCGGATCTGAGCTGGCGGTCGAGCGCGCGCCAGTGCATCTGCGCTTCGCAAGCGATGCTTGGTCATTCGCGGTCGAACCGGTACGTCTTGTCGGCGGGCGGGAACGCTACGACCAGCCAGGCGACGGCGATGAGCAAATGGGCGCCGTACGCCTCGATGCCGGGACCGGCCGGAGGGCGGCAGTTATCGCGCTGATTCGTCCACGGGCAGGCCGGCGTCTGCGAAAACGCGCCGATACATCGGCGCCAACCCGTCTTCGATCCAGATGGCGCCGAACACTGCTTGCGGTGTAACGAGCCGTCGATGGTTGATCTCGTGCCGGGGATCCCGGGAGTTAAGGCGCACAGTCGCCCGGAACCACGCCCGGACCAGTACCACACCAGCCTGGGGACCGCGCACGCAGGCGGCGCGGCAGAACCCGAGCTGTCGGTGGATGGTCACTACGGCGCACGCCTCCTCCAGGACCTCGCGGCGCAGCGTGTCCACCCAGCCCTCACCTGGCTCGGGCCGCCCGCCCGGCAGTCCCCAGAGCTGGCCATCGCTGCTGATCAGGACGACGCGATCCGCGTCGAAGCAGACCGCGGCCGCGCCGTGCATGGTCCCTGGAGGTGGGTGGTCCGGCGGGTGCCACACCCACCGCCATTCCTCATCGTCGGAGCTGACGGCGAACTCGACGTTGTCCTCGGCGATCTGCACGGTACCCATCTGGCCACGGTGTCGCCCGTACGCTCGATTGGTGCTGTGGTCCGGCGAGGAGATTGTCGACGTCGACGACGGCGCCCGGCTGTGGACGGTGACCGTGGGCGCCGGCCGGCCGGTGGTGTTGTGCCACGGCGGCCCAGGCGGCACCGACACCCTCGCGCCGGTGGCGGCAATGTTGGCCGACGTTGCTCGGGTTCATCGCTACGAGCAACGCGCCTGTGGCAGGTCGCCCGGCGGCCCGCCGTACACAATGACGCGCTCGGTCCGCGACCTGGAGGCGCTGCGCCGGCACTGGGGGCATCCCCGGTGGGTAGTCGCCGGGCACTCCTCGGCGCCGCGCTGGCGTTGGCGTACGGGCTGGAACACCCCGACCGCACCGAGGCGAGCATCTTCGTGTCGTGCGTGGTGCGACTGGAAGGCCAACCCGACTGGTACGGACAGTACCGGCAAGCACGGCTGGCCCGCATCCCGGAGCCGGCGCGTGACCGGTACGTGCGGCTGCGCCGGCGTCGCGACCAGCGCAGCTCCCAAGACCCGGCCGTGGAGGCCGAGCTGCGACGGATCAGCGTGCCCACCGACTTCGCCCGTCCTGAGTCGGCAGCGGAGTGGGCCGACGAGCTGGAGGCGGAGATGGCGGCGGTCAACAACGAGGTCAATCGGGAGTTGGGTCGCGACTTCGAGCGCTACTACGCCGGACCGGATACATCGCGGCGGCTGAGGGAGCTCACCGTGCCCGTGTTGCTCGTTCATGGCGACGCCGATCCGAGACCGTTGGAGGCGGTGAACGCGCTCGCGGGTGTGCTGCGCAACGGTGAGCTTCGCGTGCTCAGCGGGGTTGGCCACCACACCCACTGGCAGGCGCCAGACCGGCTGCGTCCTCTGTTGCGGGATTTCCTCGCAACGCTCGAACGCTGACCGCTCGCGGGCGGGGCGTCCGTAGTTCGTGCCTGATCACCGCCACACACAGCAGGGAGTCCGCGGCGCTGATCGGGTCGCATCGGTCAGCCCGAAACCGTCCATGACCACGCCCCAAGCCAGCGAGCTGGCGACGAACAGCCCCGCGCTGCGGGCAACCTCTCTCGATCTGACCCGCTGTACGCCAAGCTCGCGGCGACCCAGTTCCTCGCCACTCCCAGCTGAGCGGAGGTTCAGGTTTCGTAACGCAGGAATCCGGCAGCCAGCTGCTCGGCAATCTCGAACCCCTCGCCGAGCGGAAGCATCTCGACGTCGGTGCGACCGGCGGCCCATTGTTCGGCGTGGGCGCGGCTGGGGAAGAAGGAGCTGTGGTGGCAGAACGTGCCCCAGATCGCGGTCGTGCTGCTCATGTCGACCTGATCGTTTGAGCGTGCGGGGAAGGTCACCACCGCGTCGGCGGGTTCGGCCTCCAGGATGCCGTGAGGGTCCACTCGCAGCCGGACGATTTCGCCAGATCCTGGCGATCTCGACTCGACCGCAACCTGTTGGTCGAGAACGATCGCGAAGATGAGCGTGTCCATGGCGCACCACGCCCACATCTGCGCATCACCGACGGTCATCCGGTGCGGTGTCGGGCTGTAGGTCACGCCGAACCCGACGATGTCGCCGTCAGAGTTGCGCTCGGTCCACCGCGCGATGAGCTGCCGCGCCGTCTGCTGGTCGATGCCGAGCTCGATGAGCGCCCGCCCGCC
Source organism: Actinomycetota bacterium (assembly GCA_046727055.1). Taxonomy (GTDB): domain Bacteria; phylum Actinomycetota; class Actinomycetes; order Propionibacteriales; family Propionibacteriaceae; genus Microlunatus. Next base: position 5,860 of record JBKPBV010000078.1, read on the forward strand.
TCCTGGTTCGGCAATGGGCCGCCACGTTGGGCGAGCAGCCGGATCAAGAGGACCAGCAGCCGGGCGGGGTCCCGACCAATGTCGAGGGCGCCGCCGGGCTTGGTCAGCTCCTCGACCGACTGCAAAGCATGGGCGTTGGTCATGATCGTTCCTTCCGGTTGGCTTGCCGCAGCGTTAGGGGGCGCAGCAGGACAGCTTGGTGACGTCGCGACGGATGGCTTGGGCGGCGAGCTTGAGCCCTTCGCCGATGGTCAGGTACGGCGCCCACGTGTCAGCCAGCTGCGCGGTGGTGAAGCCGGCGGTTAGCGCGTGCACGGCGGCCTGGATGACCTCGCCCGCGTTGTTGGCGAGCAGGTGTACGCCGAGCAGCCGGTCGGTGTGCCGGTCGGCAACGAGCTTTACCAGGCCGCGGATGTCCCGGTCGACGATCGCCCGCGGCACATGGGCTGACGGCAGCGGCGACGTCACCACGTTGTGGCCGGCGACACTTGCCTCGGCCTCGGTGAGTCCGACTGCAGCGATAGCGGGGCTGGTGAACGTGACTCTCGGGATGAATCTGCCGTCGAAGCGGCGCCCCGCCTCGCTGAGGGCGTTCTCCGCGGCGAGCGCGCCCTGGGCGGCGGCGAGGTAGACGTACTGCGGTGAAGGCGTGATGTCACCTGCGGCCCAGACGTGCGGGTTGCTGGTGTGGAGATGTTGGTCGACCAGGACGAACCCGCCTGGGTCGACGTCGACACCGGCCGCGGCGAGGTTGAGGTCACCGGTGTTGGGGGCCCGGCCGGTGGCGACGAGCAGCCGGTCGGCGTGCAGGAGGTCGCCGACATCTCCCAGGTCACCGTCCACGCTGATGGTGCCCTCCGCGGACTGGGTGACCCGTTTGACCGTGACATCGGTGGCGATGCGGATGCCATCGCCGGCCAGGACGCCGGCCAACGTCTCGGATACCTCGGGTTCCTCGTTCGGCGCGATCCGCTCGGCCGCGTCGAGGAACGTGACCTGGGCGCCGAGGCGGGTGAACGCCTGGCCAAGCTCGAGACCCACGGAGCCTGCGCCGAGTACGGCGAGCCGTGGCGGCAACTCGGTCAGCTCAAGTGCGGTGGTCGAGGTCAGATAGTCCACGTCTGTGAGCCCCTCGATGGGTGGCACCGCGGGGCGAGCCCCAGCGGCGATGAGGTAGTGGTCGGCGCGCAGCGGGCGCCCGTCAACCTCGACGGTGTCCGCGTCGACGAATCGAGCGGAGCCGGTTTGCAGCTCGAGGCCGTACGCGTCGATGAGGTCGAAGTACTTGCCCTGCCGGCGGTCGGCGACAAGCCCGTCCTTCTGCGCCACCACCGCTGCGAGATCAGGTGCCGCGCCATCGAGGCGGGGGATGCCGGCGAACGGGTGGTTGCGGGCGTGGTGGTAGGTGTCGGCGGTGGCGAGCAGCGCCTTCGACGGGATGCAGCCGATGTTGGTGCAGGTGCCCCCGACGGTGCCGCGTTCGATCAGCACCACCTTCGCGCCGAGCTCGGTGGCGCGGATCGCGGCGGCGAACGCGGCCGAGCCGGCGCCGATGATGGCCAGGTCCATTGGGATGGAACTCCGGGAGGTCGTGGGGCGGTCAGGTGAGAGAGTCGACGTAAGCGTGGGCGATGATGCGGGCGGCGTCGAGGTCGACGATTACGACGACCGGCTGTCCACTCAGGTTCTACGAGGACGCGGGGCTGCTCCCCGAGCCGGATCGCCAGCCGTCCGGCTACCGCGACTATCCGGCGGACTCGTTCGACCGAGTGGGCTTCATCCGCGTCGCGCAGGCTGCCGGGTTCACCCTGCGCCAGATCGGTCAGATCCTCCACATCCAAGACGGCGGCCACCCCACCTGCGAACACGTCGTGCAGCTCGTCGCACAGCGCCTCGACGAGGTGCATCAACGGATCGCTGAGCTGCGACAAACCGAAGCGCAGCTTCGCGAGCTCGCCCGCCGCGTCAGCGAGGTCGACCCGGCCGAATGCACTGGCTACTGCATTGTGATCACAGATCCGGCACCGCAACGTACGAGATGAACGCGCTGAGAGTCATTGATTACCTCTTCGGCAGCTTTCGGGGCGGCGTTAACGTGCATCCGGCGCCGCGCTCGAAACGCGTCGTCCGACGACGCCACCCCATACGCAAGAAATAAGAAAGGCGCCTGCGAGAGCCGTCTATCTTGGGGACCCGCTCGGTACCGTACGACGCGAATCCGGCAGTTCTGGATTGCGGCGCATTGCCAGTCATCACCGGTGCGGACCAGCACCAGGGGGGCGTTGCAGGTCTGGCCGCCGCGGCACTCATGAGGCCGGGCGCGCAACCACGATCAGATTGCGGCTGTACCCCCCAAGGTCGGGCCGGAACTCGCCGGCGCAGGTGATCAACACCAGCCGAGGCGGTCCGCCGATGTCGAAGACCTCAGCGTCGTCGACCAGATCGGTGCGCGGGACTTCGCGCACCGTGGTGATCTTGTACGCCTGACGCACATCGCCCGCGCTCAACATCACACGCTCCCCGACCTTGATGGTCCATAGCCGGAAGAAGAACCCGATGCCGCGGTCGAAGGCGTCGACGTGGCCGGCGATCACGGTCGACCCGTACGGATCGCCGACGTAGGAGCTCCCATCCCACCAGCCGACCTTCGTGGGATCTTCAGGGACCACCAGCTCGTTGCCGACCGTGGCCACCGGAACGACGGCCGCATACGCGCCACCTGGCAGGTCGATCCGCTCCGGAACGAACCGCGTGTCGCCGGCCGCCGGTCGCGCCTCGCGGGCGGTGGCGACCGGCGTCGTCGGGGACGGATCCCCGAGCGGCCCTGCTACCGGCCGGTCTGGCACTGGCAACACGGCGAGCTGGGCCACCGCTACGCCCAACAGGGCAACGGAGAGGACCATCTGGACGCCGATCGCGCGCCCGAGCATCGGTCGCCGGCCGCGCGGCTCGACCGGGACACCGCGCATATACCGCTCGCGGAAGGCCAACCTCCGGCCGTACGCGACGGCATAGCGGCTCAGCAGCAGCGTCGCGACAAGCGCCAGCACCTCGACGAGCAGTAGCACGCCCGTGCGAGGTGTCGCGGTCCCCCCGGCGATCAGGTGTTGCGCGGTGCCAGCGACCGTCAGCGCGAGCACGCTCAGCCCAGCAAAACGAGAGAACCGCGGCGAAACCCGCTCCAGCGCACCCGGCGGATTGCGCGGGACGAGCAGGGCGGCGAAGGCCATGAGGCCGCCCAACCAGGCCGCCAGGGCGAGCAGGTACAGGCCCGTTGTTGCAGTAAGCGCGACGACCTTAGCTGACATCGACGCGGTGACTGCGACGGCCTGAGGTGACGCCATGGCGGTCGATTCGACCACCAAGGTGATGGTCAGGAGGACGACCAGCATGAGGACCATGACGCGTCGTCCCCCCCGGATCGGGCGTCGCAGCACTTCGGCGCCGAAGAACCCGGCGCCCGCGAGAATTGCCAGCCGCACCAGCAGCCACGTTCCGGACTTATCCGCGATTTCGCCCAGGACTCGTCCAGAGGCGAGCCAGTCGATGAGAGCCTCGACGATCGTTCCGAGGCCGATCAATGCAAGGCCGACGACCGCCATCACGCGAAGTCGACGAACGGCCTGACCATCCGGCCAGACGACCGCCCAGAATGTGCCCATCCCGGCGAGGAGGACGTAGCCGACGTAGACCACGAACGACACGGCCGCAGCGAGGAAGGGGAGCACGGGAGAATCCACCGGACGAGACCCCTACAACCTCATCGCCCTGCCGGCCGGTCGTATTGCACCAGCACTCGCGACCGATCGAATGGAATCGGGCGCAAGGTCCAGAACTTCGGCGCTGCGCCTGCGCCGCAGGACAGTCTCGCCAGCGGTAGCTGCGGACAGGTGAGAGACAGCACGGTCCGACCCGTCACGACCACCCTGACCGGCAGGTCGGCCGGCATCCCGTCGAGCAGTGAGCCGAGCGCGGCCACGGTGCGGCCAGCCTTGGCGGGTCGGCTGGCCACGCTCACCTGCGTCAGGCGGTAGCGCAGTTGTAGCTGGCGCGTGGGTGCGCTCCAGCGAAGCATCACCTCGCTGCGTACCGGGCCGTCGGGAACGGCCACGGCTTGCCCACCCGCGCTGACCTCGACCTGCATCGCGGTCGGCCGCAGCTGCTTGAACCGTGTGCCGGCATCCCCGATCGCCGGCGGTCGCAGCACGGCCTGGGTCACCGCAGCCGGCAGGGTGGTCACCTC
>JBKPBV010000079.1:0-20834 GCA_046727055.1 Actinomycetota bacterium
GCGCACCGCATCCAGCGCGCAGGTCACTTCAGGGCTGGAGTACTCCGGATGTGCGTGATCCACGTACAGCCGGGCGCCGTTGGTCAGGATCACGTTGGCCATGCCGAGATCGGTGTCGGTCAGCTGGTCAGGATGGGCTGCGGCACGGGAAATCTCGTATCCGCGGATGTCGCGAAGCGGAGTCTCGGTCTCATAGTCCCAACCGGCCGGCTGCCCCGGCGCCGAGGCGCCGTATGCCTTGACCACATGGTTGGACAGTTGCATCGGATGCAGATCGTCCTCGACGAATGCGTTGCCGAAACCGCCAGGCAGTGTTGACGAGCCTGCCGGTAAGGCGGGTGAACCTGGCGCCAGGGCGCTGATGCCGTACTCGGTCTCGATTCCCATGACGCGGGCGTTCACGCGCGCAGCCATCTCCGGGGGAGCCGCCGTCGGCTCCTCGCGACTGGCTGTGGAAGACATGGCCTCAGCGTAATGTGAGGTTCATGCAGATCCTGCCAGCGATCGCTGTCGACGTAATCTGCATCCTGGTTTTCGCCATCGTCGGACGCAGCAGCCACCAGGAGGCAACCGACCTGCTCGGCGTAGCACACACGGCCTGGCCTTTCCTCGCGGGCTGTCTACTGGGAACGCTGATTGGCCGCACCTGGCGGCACCCGTACTCCCTGGCGTCCGGCGTGGCAGTGTGGTCGGGCACCGTGGTGGGTGGAATGACCCTTCGGCTGCTCACCGGTGGCGGCGTGCAGCTGTCCTTCGTCATCATTGCCAGCACCGTGCTAGCGCTGTTCCTCATCGGCTGGCGCGCCGGATTGCGCCTCATCCAGCACGCCCGTGCCAGGACCACAACAGAGCCGCTGCGCAGACCGGATGTGCACATGAACCGCAGGACGCCACACGGCGTTCCGTGAGCTCGGTCCTCACTTCCACCGCGGGAGACCCTACAGATACTGGCCTGTGTTGGACACCGTATCGATAGAGCGCCCAGGCTGAGTGCCCTGCTTGGAGGAGATTAGCGTCCGGATAAAGACGATCCGCTCGCCCTTCTTGCCCGAGATCTTGGCCCAGTCATCCGGGTTGGTGGTGTTGGGCAGATCCTCGTTCTCGGCGAACTCGTCCAAGCAGGCCTGCATCAGGTGTCCAATCCGCAAGCCTCGTACGCCGGTCTCCAGGAAGTCCTTGATCGCCATCTTCTTGGCCCGGTCGACGATGTTTTGAATCATCGCCCCCGAGTTGAAGTCCTTGAAGTAGAGGACCTCTTTGTCCCCGCCGGCGTAGGTGACCTCCAGGAACTGGTTCTCCTCTGACTCCTCATACATCCGGCCGACCGTGCGGTCGATCATGGCCTGCACGCAGGTCTGCGGAACATGATCAAATTCCGCAAGATCCTCCGGATGTAGTGGCAGAGTCGGAGTGAGGTACTTGCTGAAGATCTCACGCGCAGCCTCCGCGTCCGGACGCTCGATCTTGATCTTCACGTCCAGGCGACCCGGTCGCAGGATGGCCGGATCGATCATGTCCTCACGGTTCGAGGCTCCGATGATGATCACGTTGTCGAGCCCTTCGACACCGTCGATCTCACTCAACAGCTGGGGCACGATCGTGTTCTCCACGTCGGAGGACACACCCGAGCCGCGGGTCCGGAACAGCGAATCCATCTCGTCGAAGAAAACGATCACCGGCATGCCGTCGGTTGCCTTGTCGCGAGCCCGCTGGAACACCAGACGGATATGCCGCTCGGTCTCTCCGACGTACTTATTCAGTAGCTCAGGGCCCTTGATGTTGAGGAAGAAGCTGCGTCCTTCCTCACCGGTTCGCTCGCTGACCTTCCCCGCGAGCGAGTTGGCGACAGCCTTCGCGATCAAGGTCTTGCCACATCCCGGCGGTCCGTAGAGCAGGATGCCTTTGGGCGCTTTGAGCTCATGCTCGGCAAACAACTCCTTGTGCAGGAAGGGGAGCTCGACTGCATCACGGATCGCCTCGATCTGGTTGCCGAGGCCGCCGATCACCGAATAGTCGATGTCAGGCACCTCCTCCAGCACCAGCTCCTCGACATCCAGCTTCGGAATCCGCTCGTAGGCGAAGTGCACCCGGCGATCGATCAACAACGAATCACCCGAGCGCAGCTGTTGGCTACGAAGCCGGTACGCGAGCCGGACGACGCTTTCCTCGTCGCCATGCCCGATCACCAAAGCGCGATCGCCGCCCTCGAGCATCTCCTTGAGCAGTACAACCTCACCGACCTCGTCGAACTGGAGCACCTTCACAACATTCATCGCCTCGTTGACCATCACCTCCTTCCCGGGCGACAGCGCCTCAAGATCAACATCAGGGCTGACGCTGACCCGCATCTTGCGGCCTGAGGTGTAGATGTCCGCCGTGTGATCTTCGTGTGCGGCAAGGAAAACTGCGAAGGTTGCCGGAGGCTGGGCTAGCCGATCAACCTCGCTCTTCAACGACACGATCTGGTCACGCGCCTCCCGCAGCGTGGTCGCGAGGCGCTCGTTGTTCGCGGCGGCGGTCCGGGCGTCAGAACGGGCATCTGCCAGGCGTCGCTCGAGCATCGCAATGTCGTGGGGATGAGAGGAAGTCCGTTCCCGGAGCCGATCGATCTCGTCTCTGAGCGCGCCAATCTGGGCTATCAGTGATTCACGGTCCTCATACGCACCGCGATCACGGATTGGTCCGGTCATGACACACCTCCTGTCAAGACCCTACCCGGGGAGGCTGTGCGGTCCCTTGTAATCATCGCCGTACGCGCCGGGTGCTGGGCGACGTTTGCGTAACGGTGCTGTGAAGCCTGGCGCCATGCGTCGCGCGATGATCACAAAGCCTGTGTGACCCACCATGCTATGCCTCGGACGCACGGCAAGGCCCTCCACGTGCCATGCGCGGACCAGCGACTCGGTGGCCTCCGGCTCGGTAAACCCGGCATGGACCCGCAACGTCTCCACCGTCTGAGCAAGCTGCGTCGTAGTCGTGACGTAGGCGCACAACACCCCGCCCGGGACCAGCACCTCGGCCAGGGCTGCCACGCACTCCCAAGGGGCGAGCATGTCCAGAACCACCCGGTCGAGGGGTTCGCCATCGAGGGATCCGACAAGATCGCCTACCCTGAGTTCCCAGTTGGGTGGGCTGACCCCGAAGAAACCTTCGACGTTGCGCCGAGCCAGGTCGGCAAAGTCCTCGCGCCGCTCGTAGGAGGTCAGGCGCCCGCCGGGACCGATCGCCCGGAGCAGGCTGCAGGTCAAGGCACCCGACCCAGCGCCGGCCTCGAGCACCCGCGCACCAGGAAAGATATCGGCATTCATCAAGATCTGAGCCGCGTCCTTGGGGTAGATCACCGCTGCGCCCCGCGGCATACTCACGGTGAACTCGTGCAACAGCGGCCTCATGGCCAGAAACGGCGCGCCACCTGTCGAACTCACGACCACCCCTTCGGGCTGGGAGATGAGGTCATCGTGACTGACCGAACCCTTTGTGGTGTGGAACTGCCCGCCGGCCGATAGCACGACCGAATGACGCCGACCCTTCGGATCGGTCAGGGTGATGCGCTCTCCGGCTGCGAGAGGTCCGAGGCGGATCCCGGACAGCTGCACCTGCTCAGGCATTGGAGATACCGAATAGTCCCAGCTGCCAGCCAGGGCCGAAGGAGGTGCCGGACATCTCGATCCCGCGCCGTACGTAGAAATTCTCGTCGGATTGGCTGATGGGCAGAATGGTCAGATCGACAGCGGCCTGCTTTTGCAGCGCTGCCAGCAGCCGGTTCGCAGCGGCATCGTCGGTGGTGGCCCGGAACTCGGTTTCGATTGTGCTCACGGTTGGCTCTACGGCCTCCAGCGGCGCGTCCAGATAAGGCTGCAGCCAGGCCAAGGCTGTCCAGGTCCAGGCCTTACGGTCGACGAGATTGAGGTCCGCATTCGGGTCTCCTGGCTTGAGCTGCACGCTCAGCCCGCCGGTGTCCTCCAGCCGGCTGCGAATCTGGCTCGCCAGGTCCTGGCCATTTGGCGTGGACGCGTCAAAGCCGAGCGTCAGCTTGATACGGCGCTTCCAGGTCACCTTCGGCGTGGCCTTGCCACCGAGCTCGAAGGCGGACGTGTGTCCGTCTACCCCGGTCGGGACGATGGAGTCGGATGTACGGTCGCGCTGCAGCGCGACCGCGATCGCCTGTCGCAGCTCCTTGTTCGATCGCATGCGCGAGGTCGGTGACCATTCGAGCTGCAGCACCCGAGCGCCGCCGAGCACGTTTTCGGTGAATCCGCTGCTGGTTTCTTGATCGGGGTTCAGTCGCACTTGCTGGCTGAGCCGAGTAACAGCAGCCGTATCCAGACCCCGCCAGACCACGTCAACCACACCTCGACTCATGGCGTCCTCAAGAGTCGGCGAGTCAGCGACGCTGCGGTACACCAAAGCGGGAAGCCGGGCAGGGTTACGCCCGACGTAGGCGTCGTACCGGCTGAGCTGCAGCTGGTTGCCGGTGTACCTGGTGACCTGGAAGGGGCCCGAGCCGATGATCGGATCATTCGGGTCGCGTACTCTGTCCGCGTCGTAGAGCTCCTCGTCCACGATAGATGCCGCCGGTGAGGCCAGCGCCCAACCGAACTGGGTATCGACCCTGCTCAGCATGAACCGAACGGTCTTCGTATCCGGCGTCTGGATCCTCCGCAGTGAGGACAGCGTGGTCCCAGAAGAGCCGGGGACGTTGAGACGTGCGGCTCGCTCGATGCTGAACTTCACATCACTGGAGGTCAGCGGATGCCCGTTGTGGAACGCCAGGTCGTCGTTGAGGGTGCAGGTGTAGGTGGTTGCCGTGGTGAACAGGCAGTCGCGAGCTGCGTCGGGCTTGAGGACAGAGCCTCCGGGATCGGCCGTCATAAGCCGCTGAAAGGCGTTGAGCGCGAGCACGGTCGAAGCGGCATCGGTGATGGCGGCCGGATCGGTGACTCGGATCTGGTCGGTTGACATCACCGTGAACGGTCGCGGTGTCGGACTTGCGGTCGGCGTGGGCACCGGCACCGGGCTAACTCCCGGGGTTCGGCATCCCACCAGCAGCATCAGGATGGCAACTCCGGCCAGTACGCGACGCGCGCCCTTATTTCTCTCCTCGCGCGACGCCGGGTCAGCCGCCATCGGAGTTCTCCAGCATCCGCGCTACGGCAGCCGCGTCCAGCTCGGCGAGAGAGTGCACATGAAGCCGCCGCGGAGCGTGGGGGATCGCTACCCGGTGAGGTATCGCGACGACCAGCGCTCCTGCGGCGTTGCCGGCACGGCAGCCTGTCTCGGAGTCCTCAAGAACCACGCAGTGACGGGCCGAAACGCCAAGGGCCGTACAGGCTTTCTCGTACGGTTCCGGATGTGGCTTGCCCCGGGTTACCTCGTCCCCCGCAACCGAAACCCTGAAGCTGTGCTCCGGCAACTGGCTGAGCGCCGCGCCCAACAGCACCCGGTACGACGCCGAAACCAACGCGCACGGCACACCCGCCTCCGCAAAAGAGCTGAGCAGTTCGATGGCCCCGGGACGCCACACGATCGGGTGGCGCCGGACGTGATCGACAACCGTTGCGAGCAACTGGTCCACGACCCAGGTAGGGCTCAAGTCCACCCGGCCGATCACATTCACGATGTAAGACCCCGAGTCCAGCAGCGAGTTTCCGACCAGCTGGTCGGCGTGCTCGTCGGACCAGGTGCCACCGAGCCGGTCGATCAGCTCGTACTCCGCTGCAATCCAGAGCGGCTCGGTGTCGGCGAGTGTGCCGTCGAAGTCCCACAGCGCGGCCGCCAGCGTGGAGGTTGTCGTGTCGCTCATGGCGCGGCCATTCTTCCTCACTGCGCAAGGCGTACGCGAACTCGCTCAGTAACCTCAGGGTTACCGCGCGTTAAAGTACTTCGCCTCCGGATGATGCACGATCATCGCATCCGTGGACTGCTCTGGGTGCAGCTGAAGCTCCTCGGACAGCACAACGCCGATCCGCTCCGGACGGAGCAGCCCCACCAGCTTGCGGCGGTCCTCCAGCTCGGGGCAGGCAGGATAACCAAACGAGTACCGGGAGCCGCGATAGGCCTGGTCGCGAATCATCTCCTCCATCGGCCCGTCACCGCTGGCGAAACCAAGGTCCGCTCGGATCCTGGCATGCCACATCTCGGCCAGTGCTTCGGTCAATTGCACACTGAGTCCATGCAGCTCTAGATAGTCCCGGTACGCGTTCTGCTCGAACAGGCTCGCGGTCACCTTCGAGACTTGCGCTCCCATGGTGACCAGGTGGAATGCCACCACATCGGGACCCTTTTCAGCCGCCAAACGACGATCGCGGAAGAAGTCGGCCAGGCAAAGGAAACGCCCACGGGTCTGTCGCGGGAAGGTGTAGTGGTGCAGTTCCCCCTCCCGATCTGAGACATCTGCCCCCAGACCGAGCACGACGAGGTCATTGCCTTCGCTGTAGCAGGGCCAGTACCCGTAGACCACGGCGAACTCCGCGATCCCGTCGGTCTGGATGCGGTCCAGCCATGTGCGTAGCCGGGGCCGGCCTTCGGTCTCCACTAATTCCTCGTAAGAAAGCCCGTTACGGGAGCCTTTGAGGCCCCACTGACCCATGAAGGTGGCCCGCTCATCGAGGTAAGCAGCGACGTCGGCGAGCGAGATGCCCTTGACGATCCGATCACCCCAAAACGGTGGAGTCGGTACGTCGATGTCGATTGCGACATCGGAACGCGCGGGCACTTCGGTCTCAGTCCGCTCTTCGACGAGGGTTGACCCGCGCGCCTTAACGCGCCGCTCCCGTGGCGCCGGCAGCGCTGCGCCCTCCTCGCCGCGCTTGACCGCCATCAACGCGTCCATCAGCCGGAGCCCTTCGAAGGCGTCTCGGGCGTAGCGCACTTCGCCGGCAAAAATCTCTCGGAGATCTTGCTCGACGTAGGCCCGGGTGAGTGCTGCCCCACCCAGGAACACCGGGTACGCGGTAGCGATCCCGCGCCGGTTGAGCTCCTCCAGGTTCTCCTTCATGACGACGGTTGACTTGACCAGCAATCCGGACATCCCGATGGCATCTGCCTGGTTCTCCTGCGCTGCGTCGATGATCGCGCTGACGGGCTGCTTGATCCCCAGATTCACGACGGTGTAGCCGTTGTTGGTGAGGATGATGTCGACCAGATTCTTGCCGATGTCGTGCACGTCACCCTTCACGGTTGCCAGCACGATGGTGCCTTTGCCGCGAGCGTCGGTCTTCTCCAAGTGCGGCTCGAGATAGGCGACCGCGGCTTTCATCACTTCGGCCGACTGCAGCACGAACGGCAGTTGCATCTGACCTGACCCAAAGAGCTCACCAACTACCCGCATGCCGGCCAGCAGGTCGGTGTTGATGATCTCCATCGCCGGCTTGCCCCCCGCAAGAGCGGCATCAAGATCATCCGTCAGGCCTTTCCCTTCGCCGTCGATGATGCGCCGCTGCAGCCGTTCGCTAACCGGTAGCTTGAGCAGCTCTGCGGCACGCTCGGCTTTGGCGTCGGCGGTCGTCACACCTTCGAAGAGCTCGAGGAAACGTTGCAGCGGGTCGTATCCGGGCTCGGTGGCAGTGGCCGGTCGCCGCCGGTCGTAGACCATGTCGAGCGCGACTTCTCGTTGCTCGTCAGGGATCCGGGCCATGGGGATGATCTTCGCGGCATGCACGATGGCGGAGTCGAGGCCGGCCTCGATGCATTCGTTCAGAAAGACCGAGTTGAGCACGACACGAGCTGCCGGGTTTAGACCGAAGGAGACGTTGGACAGGCCCAGCGTGGTCTGCACATCGGGGAAGAGTCGCTTGACCTCGCGGATGGCATCGATGGTCTCGATGCCGTCGCGCCGGGTTTCCTCTTGACCGGTGGCAATCGGGAAGGTGAGACAGTCGAGGATGATGTCGCTTCGACGTAATCCCCACTTCTCGGTGATGTCGGAGATCGCCCGCTGAGCGATGCGCACCTTCCACTCCGCAGTACGCGCCTGGCCTTCTTCGTCGATGGTCAACACGATCACCGCCGCACCATGCTCGGCGACCAGCTTCATCACCCGGCTGAATCGGGAGTCGAGTCCGTCGCCGTCCTCGTAGTTGGCGGAGTTGATCACCGCGCGGCCACCAAGACATTCCAAGCCTGCCTGCAGCACCGCCGGCTCGGTGGAGTCCAGCACGATGGGCAGTGTCGAAGCAGTCGCCAGCCGAAATGCCACATCTCGCATGTCGGCGACGCCGTCTCGGCCCACATAGTCGACATTGAGGTCCAGCATGTGGGCGCCGTCCCGGATCTGGGACCGCGCGATATCCACGCAATCCTCCCAGCGCTCGGCCAGCAGTGCCTCACGGAAGGCTTTGGACCCGTTGGCGTTGGTCCGTTCTCCGATTGAGAGGTAGCTGATGTCTTGGCGGAACGGCACGTCGGCGTACAAGGAGGCTGCGGCCGGGATGTGCTTTGATGAGCGGGCACCGACTCGCCGGCCCTCCAGGCGTTTGACCACATGCCGCAGATGCTCGGGACTGGTGCCGCAGCACCCGCCCACGAGGGAGAGCCCGAACTCCCCGATGAACTGTTCCAGAGCGTCGGCGAGCTCAACGGGCTGCAGCGGATAGACCGCGCCGTCGGGCGTGAGCTGCGGCAGGCCGGCATTGGGCATGCAGCTGACGCCTATCTCCGCGTGCCGGGAGAGGTGACGCAGGTGCTCGCTCATCTCCGCAGGGCCAGTCGCACAGTTCAGCCCGATGATGTCGATGCCAAGCGGTTCAAGAGCGGTGAGTGCGGCACCGATCTCCGAGCCGAGCAGCATGGTGCCGGTGGTCTCAACCGTCACGTGCACAATCACCGGCACGTCGCGACCCGCGTACGCCAGCGCCCGCTTGGCACCGAGCGTGGCCGCCTTCGTTTGCAGCAGATCCTGTGATGTCTCGATCAGCACGGCGTCGCTGCCGCCGGCAATCAGGCCCTCGACCTGCTGCTGATACGCGTCGCGCAGCTGGGCGTACGAGACGTGTCCGAGGGTCGGCAGTTTGGTGCCGGGGCCGACGCTCCCGAGCACCCATCGGGGCCGTTCGGGGGTGCTGTACGCGTCGGCGGACTCGCGGGCAATCCGAGCCGCGGCCTCAGCGAGCTCGGTGATCCGATCCGCGATCCCGTACTCGCCGAGAGCAGACAGATTCGTGCCGAACGAGTTCGTCTCGACCGCATCCACCCCGACCTCGAAGTAGGCGTCGTGGATAGCCCGGACGATGTCGGGCCGGGTGAGATTCAGGATCTCGTTGCAGCCCTCGAGTTGCTGGAAGTCCTGCAACGTCAGGTCATAGCTCTGGAGCATGGTGCCCATAGCCCCATCCGCGATCACGACGCGCTGCGACAGGGTGGTACGGAGGTCAGCTGGCACCGGCGCGCCGAAGTCGGCCGACGACGAAGGAGAACGCGGGCCATCGGGCATCTCGTGAGAATAATCTCCCTGGGCTAGTTCGGTGTCGCACTACCACCATGTGGAGCACGACCTGACTGCTGAACCGGCAGCTACAGTGAGGCCATGCCCGACTCCTCCAGCTTGGCCGGCCGCGACTTGCGCGATCTGGTCGACCCGGTGGTGGTGATGGCCTTCGGGGGCTGGAACGACGCAGGCAACGCGGCGACCGGAGCCATCGAACATCTCGCCGAGATCTACCAGGCACGACCGGTGTATGCGCTCGACCCGGACGACTTCTACGACTTCCAGGTCAACCGGCCTCGTGTGACCTTAACCGATGACGATGATCGCGAGATCACCTGGCCCACTACTGAACTGAAGATCGCCCAGCTCCCCAACGGCCGTGACCTGATCTTGGTGCAGGGCCTGGAGCCCAACCTGCGATGGCGCCAGTTCAGCACCTTGATCGCGTCCGCGCTCAGCTCTGCGAATGTGACCCGGGTGCATCTGTTGGGCGCGCTGCTCGCCGACACCCCGCACACCCGCCCTATTCCGGTATCGGTCTCGACCGGCAACCGAGAGTTGATGAAGCAGTTGGGACTGGCCCCGTCGACGTATGAGGGCCCCACCGGCATCATCGGCGTGCTCGGCGACACCTTGGGGCGCGGCGGAGTTGAGGTCCTCACGCTTTGGTCGGCGATCCCGCACTATGTGTCGCATCCGCCGTGCCCGAAGGCAACTCTCGCGTTGCTCACACAGTTGGAGCGGGTGCTGGACATCTCTTTTGATCTTGGTGAGCTGACGGAGCTGGCGCGGGCTTGGGAGCGCGGGGTCGACGAGCTGGCCGCTGAAGACTCCGAAGTTGCGGAGTACGTGGCCTCGCTGGAGCAGATGCAGGATGCGACCGAATTGCCCGAGGCCAGCGGCGATGCGATCGCGGCGGAGTTCGAGCGCTACCTGCGCCGCCGCCAGGGTTAACTGGGATTTCAGGTCGCGGCGGCCGCCAGCTCACGCAGCTTGCTCACAATCGTGTCGGGGTTATCCGCGCCAAAGACCGATGATCCGGCAACAAAGGAGTCAACGCCGGCCGCCGCGCACCGCTCAATGGTTTCGACGGAGACGCCGCCGTCGATCTGGAGCCAGATGTCACCACCCTGCTTGTCCAGCATGGCGCGCGTCCGAGCGATCTTGGGAAGACAAAGGTCGAGGAAACCTTGCCCGCCGAAACCGGGTTCCACGGTCATGATCAACACCATGTCGAGTTCTGGCAACAGGTCCTCGTACGGCTCGATCGGCGTGGCCGGTTTCAGGGCCATGCCGACCCTGGCCCCACGGCTGCGCAGCTGGCGGGCCAGCCGCACCGGCGCCTGCGCTGCCTCGATGTGAAAGGTGACCGACTCCGCGCCTGCCTCGGCGTATGCCGGCGCCCAACGGTCGGGCTGCTCGATCATGAGGTGGATGTCGAGCATCATGTCGGTGATCTTGCGAATGGATTCCACGACAGGCAGCCCGAGCGTCAAGTTAGGGACAAAGTGGTTGTCCATCACGTCAACGTGTATCGCGTCCGAGCTGGGCACCGATTCGATCGCCGTCTGCAGGTTCGCAAAATCGGCCGACAAGATGCTCGGCATGATTCTCAGGGCCACGAGCTGACTCTAGTGTCAGCTGGTTTTGCGCAGGTAGCCCGCAAACATTGCATCGGTTCCATGTCGGTGCGGCCAGAGCTGCAGATACGGTCCAAGAGCGGCGTCCGGAACCTCGGGCAGCAGGTGCGCCGCCGGAATCACCTCAACATCAGCGCGTACGGCAAGGGTTTCGTCCACGACGTCGCTGGTTTCGCGACGGTGCGGTGAACAGGTCACGTAGCCCACGATCCCGCCGGCAGCAGCGCTATCGATGGCTGCCGAGAGCAGGGCAAGTTGCAGTGGGTGCAGCTGCTCGAGGTCGGCCGGACCCCGCCGCCAGCGAGATTCGGGACGGCGACGTAGGGCTCCGAGTCCGGAGCAAGGCACATCGGCAATCACCCGAGTAAACGAGCCGGCGCGCCACGCGGGCCGGGTACCATCGGCAACCACCACGGCCGGGACTGTCCCGGGTTCGGCATATGCGCGCAGGGCCGCAGCGACCAGGTTGGCCCGGTGCGGTGCTACGTCAGACGCAAGCAGCCAGCTGTCGTCCAGACGGGACAGACCGGCAAGTAACCCCGACTTGCCACCTGGCCCGGCGCAGAGGTCCAGCCACCATCCGGCCGGAGCGGTCGCTTTGGTCAGCGCCCACGTCACCAGCTGGGAGCCTTCGTCCTGAACTCCGACCCGGCCGGACCGGACGAGTTCGAGATCGGCCGGGTCGCCACGCCAGCGAGCCCCGAACGGCGAGTAGGGATTGGGGCGCGCGCCCGCACGCACCAGATCCGACACGTCGGCGAGACCGGGCCGGATGGCCAGGCAAATTTCTGGACTGCGGTTGTTGGCAGCCAGCGCCTCCTCGACCTCCGCGGCCGGCAGCAGCTCGGCGTACGCATCGACGATCCAGCGCGGATGCGCCGTCCGCAGCACCAGTCGATCATGGTCGTCGAGCCCCACGGACAGCCGATTGAGCCACTCATCCAGACTCATTTCGGCAACTCGGCGGAGTACGGCGTTGCTGAGTCCGGTGACCCGCTCCCCAACCGTGGTCGCCGCCAGATCGACCGATGCGGCGACAGCCGCTGGCACGGGCACCCGCATGGACAAGATCTGGTGCACGCCGAGTCGCAGCAAATCCACCAGGGCCGGCTGAAACTCAGTCAATGGTCGGCCAGCGGCCGCTGCGATGATCACGTCGTAGCTGCCTTGCCAGCGGCAGGTACCGGCCAGCAGCTCCGTCGCAAAGGCCGCGTCGCGGCCTGTCAAGCCACGCTCGCGAAGCAGTGCCGGCAGGATCAAGTTGGCGTACGCCCCGTCGGCGTTCACCGCACGCAGTGCGTCGAAGGCAACCCGCCGGGCCCGATCAGGACGACGACGTCGCCGACTGCTGGCGGTCACTGGACCGCTCACTCAAACACCGAGCCTCGGCTCCGGTTCGAACGTGACGCCGCGTGCCCAGTCGGCGGCGGCCATCGGCTTCTTGCCCTGGGCCCGTACCTCGCCGAGTTCGAGTGCGCGAGTCGCGGTGCCGACATAGACGGACCGTTTCGTGATCTCCAACACTGCGGGCGGCAACACAACCCCCGCGATTCGTGCCGAGTTGATCTTGAACCGATCACCGCGGAAAGTGGTCCATGCCCCCGGGGCGGGGGTGCAGGCCCGGATCAGCCGGTCCACAACCTCGACTGGTTTGGTCCAGTCGATGCGGGCGTCGTCCACGGTGATCTTCGAGGCATAGCTGACTTGTGCATCAGTCTGCGGCTGGGGGGTTGGGGTCAGGGTGCCGTCCTCGATGCCGTTCAGTGTGTCAACGAGCAGTCTGGCCCCGCTCAGCGAGAGCCGATGCAAGAGGTCGCCAGCGGTGTCGTCCGGGTGGATCGGTTCCGTCACCGTTGCGAAAGTCGGTCCGGCGTCGAGCTCGAGCACAATCCGGAAGGTTGTCGCCCCGGTCGTCTTGTCACCGGCCAAGATGGCGTGCTGGACGGGCGCCGCGCCGCGCCAGGCCGGAAGCAAGGAGAAGTGCAGGTTGACCCAACCCTGCCGCGGGACATCCAGCACACGTTGCGGGAGCAGCGCGCCGTAGGCGACCACCGGACAGCAGTCGGGAGCGAGCTCGGTCAACCGAGTGACGAACTCCTCCTCGCGCGGACGCTGCGGCTTCAAGACCTCGATACCCAGCTCCGCGGCACGTCGTGCAACTGGGCTGGCGGTGAGCTTCTTCCCACGGCCACTTGGGGCATCTGGACGGGTGACGACGGCGACAAGGTCATGGCGGGAATCGGCCATCGCATCCAACGACGGGATCGCGACATCCGGAGTTCCGGCAAAGACGATTCGCACCGCAGGAGTCTAGGACGTCACATGCTGCACGTAGCGGCCACTGAGATCCTCGAGCCGTTCCCTGAGGTCGGCGAAGAGCGGGATGCTACGGTTTCCCGGCCAGTCGCCGGGAAGCCACGCGAGCGGCAGTCCCGGGTCGACGTAGGGAATCACTCGCCATGCGTCCAAGCACCCCATCCAGGTGGCGAAAGCCCGGCGGGGAGTCAAGTCGTAGCCAACGGATCCGTACGCGGATAGGAATGCCTGGTGTCGAGCCGCAATAGCTGGCAGGTCCCACCATCGCGCCACCGCTCGCTCTAGCCCACTGTTTAGCCGTGTCTCGTTGGCCAGGAAGATCACCGCCTCCTCACCGATACCGAGATCGGTGAAGATGTCTTCCACCTCGCTGGTGAGGTATTCCGGACAGATCCACAGCGCTGCTGAGACGGTGCCGCAACCGATCCCGGACAGCCGACGCCGAAGCTGGTGCCGTAGCTGTCGCTGGCTTTCCGGAATCGAATATGAGATCAGGCACCAACGGTCCGAGACACTCATGGCACGCGGTGCGTAGATCCGCCGATCGCCCCGGGCCAGCCGAGGAAGGGCCGCGGGTTCGAGCGCGTAACCGGCACCACCATCGCGTATCTCCATGGTGAGTATCCCCTTGCTGCGGACCCGGAGAATGGCAGTCCTGGTGCGGGTCTGGCTGACGCCGACGGTTGTCATCAGCTCCATCAAGGCAGCCGACGCGATCCAGCCGCCAAGGCGTCGCAGATAGCAGCCGATGATCGTGCGGAGCAGTGAGGTGGCACTACCAGGACGGATGTCAGTGTCGTCGAGGACGGCGGAGGTCCGCGCGACTCTGAGTGTCGTTAGCTGGCCTGGCACAGCACCTCCCGTACCACCGTGAGTCCTCGATATACCTCACTGAAGCTGGTGCTCAAGGGAGAAAGGCCGATCCGGAGTCCATCGGGCGGCCGAAAGTCAGGAATCACACCCAACTCCCAAAGCCGCGCTGTGGCGGCGCGGAACTCGGGATGCTCCAGCGTGATGTGACTCCCGCGCAGCGCCGGGTCGCGAGGCGATCCGACCTGTACGCCCAGCGGACCGAGCAGCCGGTCGGAGTCCTGGATCGCAAACTCGGTCAGCGCAACAGACTTGGCCCGGATCGCCTCAAGCCCTGCTTTTTCGATTAGCGCCAGCATGTCCTGCGTGGCCAGCATCCCGATGATCGACGGCGTGCCGCTGAGGAAGCGCCGGATACCGTCAGCGGGCGTGTAATGCTCGGCCATCGCGAACGGATCGGCCGATCCCATCCAGCCCTGGATCGGTTGATGCAGTCGCTTTTGAAGCTCGGCACGCACATAACCAAAGGCAGGTGAGCCAGGGCCGCCATTGAGGTACTTGTAGGTGCAGCCGACGGCCAGATCGACCCGCCAGTCGTCGAGCCGCCGCGGGATCACTCCCGCCGAGTGACACACATCCCATAGCACGAGCGCATCATGATCGTGGGCCATTGCGGTGATTGCCGCAACGTCGGCCAGATATCCGGATCGATAGGCCACGTCGCTGAGCACGATGAGGGCGGTACGCGACCCGATCACCTCAGTCATTTGGTCGACCGTGACGCCGCCCCTCCGGTCCGCCGCAAGCCATCGCAGGCGCATTCCGAGCTCGGCGGCGATCCCCTCGACGACAAAGCGGTCGGTCGGAAAGTTGCCGACGTCGACAATGATCTCGTCCCGGCCGGCCTGGCTCGCCAACGCGGCCCGAATCCACTTGTAGAGCATCACGCTGGTTGAATCCCCGACGACAGTCTGACCGGGTGCCGCGCCTAGTACCACGCGACCAATCTGGTCACCGATGCGTACCGGTTCGTCCATCCAACCCTCATCCCAGGCACGGATGAGCCGGCTGCCCCAAATCTCGGTGATAAAACGGCTGATCCGTTCACCTGTAGCCCGCATGGGACGACCCAGCGAGTTGCCATCGAGGTAGGCAATGATCTTGGGATCGTCTGAGCCAATGAAATGGTCGCGGAAATCGGCCAACGGGTCCGCTGCATCGAGCGCGGCGGCTCGGTCGGCAAGGTCGGCGACGCCGGTCCCGACGCGGTTCGGGCGCGCAGCCTCAGTCAGTCTCTCGGTCATGCCCAGTCCCCCAGCCGGTGCGCATGCCTCATCCAGACCGCAACCTCGGCCGCGCCGTACGGCAGCGGCAGCGGCGCGTAGACGGCGGCCGCAGCCAGCAGCCGTCGGCGTGGTGAACCAGTCAGTGACTCAAGCAACGCATCACCGGCCAGGCCCGCTTGCCCCACCGCAGTGATCTCTTCCGGCCGCGGCCCAACCGGCACAGGGCCCGAGTACATGTCATTGCCCATGTCTGTGCCGTAATCAAGCCGCCCTCCAAGCCGAATGAACCGTCGTGCGTTGTCCAACGCTCTTCCGCGGTCTGCGTCTGCGTGAATCGCAAACGTGGACGTCCACCTCATGGAGCCCGCCATTGCACGGAGTAGATCGTCAGGCACCGACTCACTCCACGGCACATGGACGAGGATGTCGGCGCCGGCCTCGAAGGCGCGGCGGGCCTGACCCTCACCCTCAGCGTGTACACCTACTGGCAGGTGTTGGCGGTGTGCGGCGCGGACCACCGCACCCAAGGTCGTGTCGTCGAGCAGAGGACCACCGCTGTGCAGTACCAGTTTGATCAGGTCGTGCCCATGCGCGGCGGCCTCGTCCACCGCGCGTACACCATCGGTAGGTCCTGCCAGTTCGCGCACGGATCCCGATGGCGCCCAGGCTCGATCGGCCGGGTACCCGTTTACGGCGGTCAGGAACGGTCCGGCGATCCTGATTACGCCACCCGTGGGTGGATCGATCTTCCAGCCGCGTGCGATGCGCGGCACCCAGCCCAGGTCGACGACCTCGACTACAGCGGTGTCCGCCAATGCGGCGGCATCCACCAGACCAAGGTGGACATGCCGGTCGATGATGCCGGGCATGAGCGCGCCAGGAAGCCTCGGCACACGAGCCCGCTGCACCGCCGCGCGCCCGAACGCGACCGGCCGCAACTCATCGGCCACCTCCTCAAGCAGAGTCGGTCCGAGTCGCTGGCCGATCCATAGATCGTCAACGGCAAACCGCATCGTTAGTGGCGCCTAAGCACTAGTTGCCGATCTTGGTCCGAACCGCATAAAGCTCGGGGAAGAAGGTCAGGTCCAGCGCCTTCTGCAGAAAGCGCACCCCAGATGAGCCGCCGGTGCCCGTCTTGAAGCCGATGGTGCGCTGCACGGTCCGCAGATGACGGAATCGCCAGAACTGGAAGTTGTCCTCCAAATCAACCAGGCACTCGCATGCCTCGTAGAGGTCGAAAGCGCGGTCGACAGCGCCGTAGATCGATTGGAAGATCGGAATCAACGCCGGCTGCATGACCCACGGTTGCCGCACGTCACGCTGCAGCACCTCGTCGGGAATCTCCAGCCCGCGGCGGGCAAGAAAACGCAGGAAGGCGTCGTAAACAGACGGCTGACCCAACAGCTGCGAGAGCATCGCGGACGCGGCCTGATCCGACGCGAAAACCTTGAGCATGTGCTCGTTCTTGTTGCCCAGGATGAACTCGACGGCGCGGTACTGCGCTGACTGAAGCCCTGACGCGGTGCCGAGCGTTCCGCGAAACTCCGCGTATTCGTTTGGGGTCAGGGTGGCCAGCACCGACCACTGCTCGGTCAGCGTGCGCTGGATGTGCTTGACGCGGGCCAGGCACTTCAGCGCCTGGTGCACGAGGTCGGCATCGAGGTAGTCACGTACCGCGCGAAGCTCGTGGAGGATCAGTTTGAGCCACAACTCCGTGGTCTGGTGCTGCACGATAAACAGCAACTCATCGTGATGCGGTGGCTGGCTCCTCGGATGCTGAGCGGTCAGCAGCGTATCCAGCTCCAGGTAGTCGGCGTAACTCATCGTTTCACCGAAGTCGGTATGCACTCCCGCCTCGATGGGCCGGAGTCCTTCACGCACGCTCATCTGGCGCTCCTCTTGGTGTTCGCTCGCGCCCGCCGCTCGCGAACGATTCGCTCGCTGAACCCGACCGTATCACTTTCATGACGACCGTCACGATTGTGAAATGTCGGCACCGTGTCAGGTTGGCGCCTCATCGGCTCCTTTGCGCCGCGAGTTCGGCGGCCCGCTTGGGCAGGTTTGGCGATCCGATGCGTTCCGCAACCTCCGCGAAGCGCTCGGTCGCTCCATGCCACTCCCACTCGTCCACCGTGCCGACGTCGATGTCAGTGACAACGGTCGCCAAGCGGACGAACAGCCGCGCCATTTGACGCGCATCGCGGAGGGCCGCGGCGAGCGTCGCCCGATTGCGAATTCCCGCCACGTCCCACTCAGCGACGTCGTCGGGAATCGAATCGATGGCGCCGTAGCGAGCCAACAGCGCAGTCGCCGTCTTCGCTCCCCACCCTGGGAGCCCCGGGTAACCGTCGGCGCTGTCGCCGACCAATGCCAGCCAGTGCGGCACCGAGGCTGGCGCGACGCCGAACTTGGCGAGCACGCCGGCTTCGTCGATCCAAGTGTCATTGCGCCGGTCGTACTGCACGATCCGGGCCCCGCGTACGCATTGGCCGAGATCCTTGTCCGGAGTGACGATAACGACCTGCGTTACTCGCTCGTCTCCGCCAGCCACCAGGGCAGCGGCGGCCAGCGCGTCGTCGGCCTCATACTCGACCATGGCCCACACGGTGACGCCCATCGCGTCGAGGGCGTCCTCCATGATCGGCAGCTGCGCCAGCAGGACAGGATCCATTCCTGCACTGGTCTTGTAACCCGGCCACAGGTCGTTGCGGAAGCTCTCGATGACGTGGTCACTCGCGACAGCGACATGGGTGGCGCCATCCTGCAGCAGTTGCAAGGTGGAACTCAGCACACCGACGGTGGCGTCGTAGGGGGTCGGCCGCTTCTGCCGCTTGGCGTAGCCGAAGTGCTGCCGGAACAGCTCGTACGTTCCATCGATCAGGTGCACGCGCATCGGACCATCCTTACCATCCGCTGTTGCCTACGGGCGAGCTCCCTTGGTACTCAGCCCAAGTCCACCGGATTCACCTTGATCCGCAAAGAACCTTCGTTCTTCCGTGCCGCCCGGATCGCTACAGCCTCTTTGGCCGCGTGTATCAGCTCAGAGCCTTCTGTGAGCGGCGCGCGCATGGTGAGGCGCTGGATGACGGCCGCCGAACCGCCGTCAGCGGGAGGTCGCTGCTGATCAGGCTCCACCGGACCGAGTAGCTCGGTGTGCGGCGGTGGTTGGACGAGGGAGGTGAACTGACCGAGTGCATCCGGAGGACCCTCCACGGTGATCAGCGTGAGGGCGGGCGGGAAGCAGGCTGCGGTTCGCTCCTCCAGCTCACGTGCGGCGAATCCACCCGGGTCAACGCGAACCAGAGCCTGGAGCGCGCGATCCGAGCTCTCCCCCACCGCGATCACCGAACCGCCATCTGCGCCGCTGCTGACCAGCGCAACCACATTGAGCCAGCGACGTAACGCCTCCTCGGCCGCGCGCAGATCTTGGCGTAGCAGCAGCAACGAGGTGTCCAACAACACAGCAGCGGCATAACCTCCCGCGGCCAGCGGCTCTGCCCCGGGTGTTGCTACCACGATTGCCGAAGTGTGCGCGACGGCCGCGATCCGCTTCCCTCCGATCGACCGCAGCACCGGAGTCTGGGGAAACGCCTTGCCGAGTTCTTCCGCAGTCCGCTCGGCGCCGACGATGGGCGCCCGCACGCGACGAGAGCCGCAGATCGGACATTCCCAGTCAACCTGTGGTCTGCCGCACCAGGCGCAGCTGGCACGGACGGTCGACACCTCGGCGAGACCACCGGGTTGCGCACTGGTCGGGCCACCGCAGAAACCACATCGCATCGGTTCGCGGCATTCTTGGCAGACCAGGGCAACCAGGTAGCCCGCTCGAGGCACCTGGACCAGCACTGGCCCCTGCGGCAACGCCGCTCGCATCGTGTGGAACACGTCGTGGGGCAAGCGGGCTGCACGTGCCGCCGGGTCGCGCTGCAGCGCATAGTCGGTGTCCGCCGTCACTTTTATGCGGGGCGCGGCATGCCGTACAGCAACCCGATCTTGGGCGAGCTCGCGGAGCCAGCCACGATCCAGCCAGCGTTGCAGCTCGGCGGTCCTGGCGTAGCTCGCAAACAAGACGCCAGAGCGAGAATCGGCGGCCCGCAGCGCGAGCACATCCCGCGCGTGCGGATAGGGCGCGCGCTGCTCGGCGAGGAGGTCGTCGCCGTCGTCCCAGAGCGCGACAAGACCGAGCTTCTGAACCGGTGCGTACGTAGCGGCTCGGTTGCCGATCACTACCTGCACCTCCCCCCGCAGCGCCGACAGGAACGCCCGGTATCTGGCCGCTGGTCCTGCTTCGGCCACCAGTACGGCGAAACCCGTGGTACCCAGGACCCGAGTACAGGCTTCGCTGAGTCGATCAAGATCAGCCTGGTCGGGCACGATGATCACCGCGCCGCGCCCGCCTTCAGCGACGGCCCGTGCGGCGCTCGCCAACCCGAGAGGCCAGTCACCACTCGGTGCCGCACTGGGGGTCGCTTGCCACATGGCACGCGGATTCTGCCCGGCACGCAGCGCGGCCAGGAACCCTGCCCCCGTTGGATAATCGACCAACGGTCCGGCTGGATAATCCTCCGGCAACAAGCACCGAGTCTCGCCTCGCTGCGCCTGCTCCGTCGCGGCGTGTCGCGGCGGCACAGCCAAGCGCATCACGTCAGCGAAGGTTCCGGCGTAGTGATCGGCAACCTTCCTGATCAAGCTCGCGATCTCGGTTGTCAGCACCGGCTCACTGGAGATGATCTTGGAGAGTGGGGACAACGCTCCTTCATGATCAGCGGTGGCAACCCTTTCGAGGATGAACCCATCCCTGAGCCGTCCGGCGAACCTGACCCGCACCCGAGCGCCCGGTACCGCGGCCACATCCTGCTCCGCCGAAACGGCATAGTCGAAGGCTCGGTCCAGGTGACTGAGCGGAATGTCGACAGCCACCCTGGCAACCGGGAGTTCAGGCTGGCTGGGTTCGGGCACACCGAATGATAGGCAGCGGGCGCTGACAGTGCGTGCGGTTGCCGGAGCCTGTCAACCTGCAGCGGCGCACTAGTCCAGCGCGAGAACCAACCGGAGTGCGTCGTCGACGAGCATCAGCTCACTGCGAGGGATCCCCGCGTATTACGCGGGTCAACGGTCAGCCGCGCACCGAGGCGGCCAGTGCGCCGGCACGATCCACGTTCTCCCAGCTAACCCCGGGCAGCTCCCGACCGAAGTGCCCGTACGCCGCGACCTGGCCGTAGACCGGTTGTTTCAGATTCAGATCGCGGATGATCGCCGCAGGGCGCAGATCGAACACCTCGAGCACCGCCTGCTGGATCTGGTCGACGGGCACCAGCTCGGTACCGAAGGTCTCCACATAGAAGCCCACCGGATGAG
>JBKPBV010000080.1:0-7206 GCA_046727055.1 Actinomycetota bacterium
CTAGTGTCCTGCGCCTGAAATACGCGCCAGATATTTTGCGAGGGAGTTGAGGATCTCGTCTGCGGTCTTGGTCCAGGCGAACGGTCGGGGATTCTCGTTCCAGGTGTCGATCCAGGCGCGGATGTCGGCTTCGAGAGCGGCGACGCTGGTGTGCACGCCTCGACGGATGAGTTTGTCGGTGATCAAGCCGAAGAACCTTTCGACCTGGTTGACCCATGAGGATCCGGTCGGGGTGAAGTGGACGTGGAAGCGAGGATGGCGGGCAAGCCAGTTGTTGATCATGTCGGTCTTGTGGGTGGCGTAGTTGTCGCAGACGATGTGGACGTCCAACTCGTCGGGGACGGCCTTGTCGATGGTGATCAAGAACTTGCGGAACTCGATCGCGCGGTGGCGGCGATGCAGATCAGAGATGACCTCGCCGGTGGCGATGTTGAAGGCCGCGAACAGGCTCGTTACTCCATGACGGGCGTAGTCGTGGGTGCGTCGTTCCGGCGTGCCGGGCACCATCGGCAGTACCGGCTGGGACCGGTCCAAGGCCTGCACCTGGGACTTCTCATCGGTGCACAGCACCACGGCCTTTTCCGGCGGGTTGTGGTAGAGGCCGACAATGTCGACGATCTTCTCCACGAACAACGGATCGGTTGACAGCTTGAACCCATCCTGGACATGCGGCTTCAGGTCGAACTGCCGCCAAATCCGCCCGATCGTTGACGGTGACAGGCCGGACCGTTGCGCCATCGACGCCCGTGACCAGTGGGTTGCATCTTTCGGCGTCTCCTCCAGCGTGGCGGTCACTACAGCCTCGACCTGGTCCAGCAGGATCGACGGTGGCCGGCCGGGCCGGGGTTCGTCGACCAGTCCCTCCAGCCGACGCTCTACGAACCGGCCCCGCCACTTCGCTACCGTCTGCTCCCGAACCCGAAGCTTTGCTGCCACCTGGGTGTTCGACGATCCATCCGCGCAGGCCAACACGATCTTCGAGCGCAACGCCAGCGCCTGGGTCGAGCTCGCCCGCCGCGCCCATCGCTGAAGCTGATCCCGCTCACCGTCGGTGAGGGACAGCCCGGCCTTCGGACGGCCCGGCCGGGGTCGGTCGACCAGCCCGGCCAATCGCGACTCGGCGAACCGGTGCCGGACGTTGTTGACCGTCATCACGCTCACCCCGAGCTCGTCGGCCACCCGCGCGTAGACCACTCCCGGCTCCGAACACCCCAGCACAATCCTCGCCCGGACCGCGAGCCGCGAATCTTCACCCGCCGACCAGGCGAGCAACTGATCACGCTCGGCACTGGTCAACACGAACTCACCGGCCGTCACCAATCAGCATACGAACATTATAGAAACTAACAATGCTTAATTCAGGCGTGACACACTAGTGCCCTGGAAGGGAAGTCTTTTGACGCTTCGCGCCGCCCATGCACGCACCTCGCGGCGTTCTCCTCAGTCGGTATACGACCCGGTATCCCTCCCTCGTCGGACTTGCGATGCACGCACCTGAACGTCGCCAAGCGCCAAGGAACTTCCCTTCCAGGGCACCAGTGAGGCTTCGCCTCTGACCGCCGAGCCTGGGGTGGCGTGGTCGGGCGAGTGCGGGTCAACTAGGGCTATGGCAACGCTGACGGTGAACGATCTGCTTTTGGGGCATGTCGGGTTGGACATCGAGTCGTTGGATCGGGTGTATTTGAATGGCTACGTGCCGAGCCTGCAGGTCAGCGGGCAGGTGGTGTCATTCATGATGCAGCATCTGGGGTATCCGATCCCGTCCCCGGCGATCATGGAGAGGATCGGCACATCGTTTCGCCGGGCGGTGCGTTCTTTCGCCGCGGCGCAGCAGGTGCCGATCGTGGTGTTCGGTAAGACCGATCGCAAGCAGCAGGTGATGCGTCCTCACCTACTACGGCAGGCCAAGACCGGCCGGTCGGGTGTCGCGGCAATCGGTGTGGCCCAGGAGTATCAGAACGTGTTCGCGGGCTGCCAGCGTGAGGATCGGGGCCGCACCGGACATCAGGTGTGGTTCTCGTTCAGCAAGGCCGACCGGCGGGTGACCTGCTTCTACTTTTACCTCTGGGACCTCGATTTCGGGCCGGCGTTCATCAAGGTGTGCGCCTACTTCCCCTACCCGGTCAAGGTCTGGCTCAATGGCCACGAGTGGGCCAAACGCCAAGCCGCCCAGACTGGAATCGGGTTCAGCGAGCTGTCCAACGGCTTTGCCACCTGCGAGGACCCGGCAGGGCTGCAGGCGATCTGTGACCGACTGGGCCCGGGCACCATAGCGGTGTTCTTCGAGCGGTGGATGAGTATCCTGCCGCTGCCGCTCACCCCAGCCGACCGGGCGGCTGGCTATTGGTGGGAGCTGTCGATGCGGCAGGTCGAAGCCTCGCGCACCATCGTCTTCGACGCTCCCCGCCACGCCCGCAGGTTCTTTGAAGCTTTGGTTGTCGACAATCTCGACATCGGCCGTCCCAACAACGTCGAATTGATCTTCACCGGACACCGCACCCGCTGGGGGCGGCCACCCAAACAGGAGCCGACCTACAAGACGCGGATCGATACCCGCGACACGATTGGGATCACAGTGAACGCCGACTACAAGAGCTCCCGAATCAAGCAGTACCTCAAAGACGGCCGCGCGCTGCGGATCGAGACCGTGATCAACTCTCCCGACGATCTGGGCTGTAAACGGCGGCTGCGCCATCTCGATGAGCTGCAGGCCAAGGCCCGCGCCGTCAATGCTCGCCTGCTGGATACTGAACGTGTCGGGCAGGGTTGTGTCCTTGCGAGCCCAGCCTTTGAGCGGGTCGCACAGTCCACCCTCACCGAGGATGGCCGGAGGTCGCCCGCACTACGGTTCGGAGATCCTCGGGTCATGGCCCTGCTCGGCGCCCTGTGCGTGGGTTTGAACGCCCTCGGCTTCACCAACCGGAGCCTCCGTGCCCAGGTGAGCCAGCTGCTGGGGGTCGCCTACACCGTCAACCAGATGAGCTATGACCTGGCCCGGCTCCGCCTCAACGGCCTGCTCCAACGACGATGCGGCACCAACACCTACCAGTTGACTCCCGACGGGCAACGCGTGGCGATCTTCTATACCAAGGTCCACGACCATGTGCTTCGGCCCCTCATCGCCGCGGACACCCCGCCAGCTCCGGTCCAACTCCGCAACGCCATGCGTGTCGTCGACCGGCACGTCCGCGGCTACATCGACCGCGCACGTCTGCGAGAAACCGCCTAAAACTCAAGACAAACGCACGAGTTCTAGCGACCGAGGGTCACTAGGTGACCGAGAGGGCGATCGAGACGCACCGTCGACCGATCCAGAGCAGAGTGGCAGGCTCCACCCCATGAAGCATGGAGGGTTTGGACGCTTCGCCGACGCTGCGGTGATTGTCACCGGTGCAGGGCACGGTATCGGCCGGGCCTGTGCCGCCCGGTTGGCCGAGGAAGGCGCCCGTATTGCGGTGGCTGACCTTGATCCGGCCGCTGCCCACCAGGTGGCTACGAGTCTTACTCACAGTGACCGCGGCCACTTGGCTGTCTGGCTCGATGTGACCGATGTGTCCTCAGTCGAGCGAGCCTTCATCGATGCGGTCTCCAGGCTCGGTGGACTCGACGTTCTGATCAATGTGGCTGGCGGCGATACATCCCACGGCACATTCGAAGAGACGAGCGACGAGGTGTGGGTCTCGATGATCGAGCTCAACCTTCTTGGTGTGGTCCGTTGCTGTCGGGCAGCGGTTCCTCATCTGCGGCGCAGCGCCGAGAGTCCCGCAATCGTCAATGTCAGCTCGGTCAACGCCCTCGCCGCTCTGGGCAGCGAACCCTACTCGTCTGCGAAAGCAGGAATCGGCACCCTCACGATCAACCTTGCGGCCAGTCTGGCTGCCGACGGCATTCGCGTGAACACTGTCGCGCCAGCCACTATCAGGACTCGAAACTGGGAGGGACAAGAGGGCGGTGCTGATCGCTTCCGTCACCTCTATCCGCTCGGACGCGTCGGGGAACCCGAGGACGTCGCTGCTGCGGTTGCCTTCCTTGCTTCCAGCGATGCTGCCTGGATCACCGGACACACACTCCCCGTCGACGGCGGGCTCATGACAGGTGCCCGACCTGAATTTCAGGCCAGCGGGCCACTGTGACGCGTTCCCGTGGACCGTGTCACACACCGAGGGTTCCCGGGCACACCACTGGCGTTACCCACTGCTGGTATCGAACTTTGCCGTGACTCTTTGCACAAGCTGCGCTGACCCTTGCCTGTACGTGCCCGAGCCCCTCCGGTGCGACCGAGACGACCAGCCGCGCCGCTTCGCCGCGGACGTCAGAGGCATGAGCGGGCGCAAGCGTGCAGAGCCGGTCGGCGTGCTCCTTGATGGCCGCGACTATGCGCGGATGCTGGTGGCCGAGGCTGGTGAATATCAGTTGCGAGCTGCAGTCCAGGTAGCGCCGCCCGTCGGCGTCGATGCGGTAGCTACCGGAGCCAGCGACGAAGGTTGGGACGTTGCGCGGCCCCTGCACCGCCGACGAGGTGCTCGTCGGCTTTGGCCGCACGGGAGCCTGGTTCGGCGTCGACCACGACGGTGTGGCGCCGGACCTGATGGTCTTCGCGAAAGGGGTGAACTCCGGGTACGTGCCAATCGGCGGCGTGCTGGTCGGCGACGCGATCTATGAGACATTCACAAAACGCCCCTACCCGGCAGGGATGACCTACAGCGGACATCCACTCGCTTGCGCGGCCGCCGTCGGTGCCATGCACGCCGAAGGCACCATCGCAGCAGCGGCCCGCCTCGGCAAGGATATCCTCGGGCCCGGACTCACTGAGCTTTGCGAGAAGCACCCCTCGGTGGGGGACGTTCGTGGCATCGGCGGCCTCTGGACCGTCGAACTCGTCCGCGACCGACTGACCAAGGAGCCGCTCGTCCCGGTGGGCGCCACCGGCGATGCAAATGCGCCGATGGCCGCATTCGGGAAGGCGTGCCTTGACCGCAGCCTGGTTCCGCTGATCGCGGGTAACCGCATCCATGTCGCTCCGCCGCTCAACCTGACCGACGCCGACGCCGCGACCGGGCTGGGCATCCTGGACGATGCACTGACTGCCGCCGACGCATTCCTGGCCTAAACAATCTTCAGCCGGCTTGCCGTGGTTTGGGCCAGTCTGGCTTCGCTACGCTGCCGACCGTGGAGAGGGTGCGGTGGGGGATTATCGGCGTCGGGGACGTGACTGAACGCAAGAGTGGGCCGGGTTTTCAGCAGGCTGAACGATCGGAATTGGTTGCTGTAATGCGCCGAAGTGGCGATCTCGCCGCCGACTACGCTCGACGACACGACGTCCCACGTTGGTACGACGATGCCGATGAGCTGATCAACGATCCGGAGGTCGATGCGGTCTACGTTGCAACGCCACCTGACTCCCATCGGGAGTATGTGGTTCGCGTCGCCCGGGCGGGCAAGCCCGTCTATGTCGAGAAGCCGATGGCTCGTACGGCGCTGGAGTGTGAGGAGATGATTTCGGCCTGCGACGAGGCAGGCGTGGGTTTGTTCGTGGCCTACTACCGTCGTGCCCAGCCACGGTTTGCCACGGTCAAAGAGCTCTTGAATAGTGGCCGGATCGGTGAGCTCCGGTCGGTCAGCGTCCGCAACGAACAGCCGGCCCCATTGGGTGAGGCTGACGACGAGGGGTGGAGGGT
This sequence comes from Actinomycetota bacterium, assembly GCA_046727055.1. GTDB lineage: Bacteria > Actinomycetota > Actinomycetes > Propionibacteriales > Propionibacteriaceae > Microlunatus. Next base: position 5,679 of record JBKPBV010000080.1, read on the forward strand.
GGATCCGAAGATTTCGGGCGGTGGCCACTTCGTCGACCTCGGCTCTCACATCCTCGATTTGCTCGACTGGCTACTTGGCCCGGTGACTCATGCGGCCGGAGTCGCGACCAATCGTGGTGGACGCTACCCAGCGGAAGACCTGGTCACCGCTGTTTTCAGCTTTCGTTCTGGAGTAGAGGGTGTCGGGGTTTGGAACTATGACTCCTTTCAGCGCAAAGATGAGGTTGAGATCATTGGAACAGCGGGAGCGCTGTGCTTCTCCTGCTTCGCCGATGAGCCTTTGCGGCTGTTCACTGCCAGTGGAGTGGAACTGATCAAAGCGCCCTATCCCGAGACGGTCCAGCTGCCGCTGATCCAGACCGTGGTCGATGCTTTGACGGGGTATGGCGAGTCGCCCAGCGACGGACTCAGCGCTGTGAGAACGGCTCGCGTTATCGACGCTCTGCTATCGGACTACAGGGATAGTCACGGGATCAGCTACTCGGTGTAAAGGTTGCCGTAGGCGGCGCGCTCACATCTTTAACTACGCGAGCCGCGGCTGGCTGAATGGATTGGGCTGGGCAGAGCTCAGGAAGGCGACACTGTTGGATCATGGCCGAGATAAGGGTTTCGGCCATTTCGCGGTGCGGCTGCCGCTGACCGGTGCGAACTCGCTGTCCTGACCCCGCGCTCCATCCCGGAGCGTGCACGGTGCACGAGAGCGGTTTTGCGGGACCGGACCGGTGTGCGACCCCGATATCTGTTTGCCGGTCAGTGACGGGTCTCGACCGGCCCGCTGTCAGCCGCCATTTCCTCGTCGCCCTGTCCAAGTCGGCGGTGGAACAGGTCGAGCACGTGTCCGAGGCACTGGCGCGCGAGCTCGGGGTCGTAGCGGAGGCCCTCGTCGCGGCCGAACGCGTGCTGGCCGTTCACCTCCACCCACGAGAAGCGGGTCCCAGCGTCTTCGAGCGCGGCGTGGATGGCCTCGCGACCCTCACGCGGGATGTGCGGATCCTGGCGGCCCCAGATCATCAGCAACTCGCCGCGAATCTCCCCCACCCGGACCAGTGAGTCGTCATTCATACCCTGGCCGAGACTGCGCTTGTGGATATCGGTGGCGTAAAAGCAGGCGGCGGCCCTGACATCGGGATTGAAGGCTGCACGGAAGGAAAGATGGCCGCCGATACAGATCCCGATCGACCCGAGCTTGCCGGTGCAGGAGGGGTGGTCGGCAAGAAAGTCGAGGACGGCGCGGGCGTCCGCGTCGTAGGAAGCAAGCTCCTTAGTGATCTTGTGGGAGTTGCCGCGGTCGGCGCCCGCCTTGTCGTACGCGAGAACGACACCAGGACCCTCTTCCAACTCGTGGAAGATCTCCGGCACGGCAACGGTGTAGCCGTGGCCAGCGAGGAACGCGGCCGTTCGGCGGATGGGACCGGTCACCTGGAAGATCTCGGAGAACAGAACGAGCCCGGGGTACCGTCCCGGGGCCGCCGGGCTCAGGACATAGGTGCGCATCGGGCCGTAGGGGGTCTTCAGGTCGACGTGTTCC
>JBKPBV010000081.1:0-16468 GCA_046727055.1 Actinomycetota bacterium
CTTCGGTGACGTGCCGCTGGGCGGGCGCGCCGGGTTTGCAGCGTTCTTCACCGAAAGCTCCTGCAGACGCCGGAACGAACCGACGTCATGCGCTGATCGTCACTCGCGCCAGGATCCCTGGGCGCGGCAAGTTGCTAGCGATCGACATGATGACGCCCGTCTACAGACTGCGCCGCGGTGCGTGCGGATTCTTGCGCATCATTTGCAGCGACTCAGGATGCGGCGGGTACTCCGAGTTCCGCCGCGCGCCGGTCTCGATCCAGCCGAGGGTGCGATAGAACGCCCGCGCCGCATGGTTCTCGGCGAGCACCCAACAGAACGCCTTCCGGGCACCACCGGCGAAGATCTCCATGCAAGCGAATTCCAACAGTGCCGAGCCATAGCGACGCCGCGTCTGGTCTGGCAGGACTCCGACGTGGTGCACCGTCTCGCTGTCGAATGCGATGTATCCAACCGGATTGTCGTGCACCTCAAGAACGTATGCGTGCATGAGCCGATTGCGGAGTAATTGGTTCCAGTGCCGGATAATCGCACTGATCGGATACGGATACTGCTGTGGCGGAAAAATGTGAGCTAGCGCCTCTTCGCTCGCCGCGCGTTCCAGCCGGGCGAGCAGTCGGCCTTCATCCGGCCGGGCACGCCGTATGCGCAGTCCGTTTTCCTCACTCTCGAATGGGGGATCGTGCAGCTCCACGACATCGAGCAGCTGGTTGGCGATCCGGTCGGCTCTGGTAAGGCGGCCGGATCGAGCAGCGCGGTTGGATTTCTGTACGCACCACACTTCGACAGCAGCATCCTCTGAGCCGATGAGCAGGCCGTTCTCGCCGGGCACTATCACGGTGATGTCGTCCCACTCGAAGCTGTACCGGCGGAACGGGTTGACGATTTCCACGTTTTGATCGGTGACCCGCAGCCGCGGATGGAAACCGAATCGCCATGCATAAAGCAGCGCGAATACAGCCAGCAAGAAAAGCAGCGCGGGGAGCCAGAGCGCGCTGCCATTCCGGTAGATCCGATAAGCAAGGATGGGAATGACGACCCCGGCGGCCAACCCGAAGGCTGCTACCAGAACGAGGGTCGCCGGGCTTGCACGCCACTCGCGTCCCACGACCGCCTGATCGCTCATATGGTCTTCAATTTCCTCCCGACCCCAGGGGTGGCGGTCCCTGAGGTTCCAAAATCGGCTGTCGGCAACGACCTACGCTGAGCAGGTGGCCGGCGTTGCCCTGGTGACGGACTCTACGTCCTGCCTGGACTCAGCTGAGGCTGCGCGCGCGGACGTCTCGATCATTCCATTGCAGGTCGTGATCGACGACCTCAGCCGCCCAGAATCGGAAGTGCGGCCAGGAGAGGTGGCCAGCGCGTTACGCGCACGACGGCAGGTGAGCACGTCTCGACCTTCACCCGAAGTGATCGGCAACACCTACGCCAAGCTGGCCGGAGCTGGTTACGACGCCATCGTGTCGGTGCACCTCAGTAGCAAGATGTCCGGCACCTGTGCTGCGGCGCAGGTGGTCGCGGCCTCGGCCGACATACCGATCATCGTCGTCGACAGCATGACCTTGGCGATGGGCGTGGGTTTTGCAGTGTTGACCGGAGCTGAAGTGGCGCGCACGGGCGCCGCTACTGATGAAGTGGTCGCGAGCGTCCGCCGGCGTGCCGCGGCCGCGTCGACCTACTTCTACGTGGACAGCTTGGAATACCTGCGGCGTGGTGGCCGGGTCGGTGCTGCGGCCGCAATGGTGGGTTCCGCACTGCGGGTGAAGCCGTTGCTCACAGTCATCGAAGGAGACATTCGACCCTGCGAGCGGGTCAGGACGGAGTCGAGGGCGCTGACCCGGCTGGAGGAGCTGACCCTGGATGCGCTGGGGCGGTCGGCGGCGAATGGCGCCGCGGATGTCGCGGTCCATCATCTCGACAACCTAGACGGCGCCCGACGGCTGGTCGATCGGCTGAATGGCCAGGTGCCGACCGGCAACATCGTGATCTCGGAAGTAAGCGCGGTGATCGGCGTCCACGTCGGTCCGGGCGCGCTGGGGATCGTGGTATCCCCGCGGGTCTGAGTTCACGGCCGGCGAACGGCTGTCCCCAGGGCAGATTCCTCACCGAGCGTTGTCCACAGATTGCTGCTCCGGCGTACCACATCTGGTCGGCGTCCTTAACTTCCCGGCATGGGATATCGACCGAAGGCTGATTTGGAGCTGGCCCGGCAGATCAGCGATCGGCTGGCGCTGTTACTGGCCGAGCAGCCGCCCCGCAGAGCGCGGGGGGCAGGGCATGCGTTGTCTGAGGAGTCGGCGCGGCTTCCCTCGGAACCGGCCATCACCGATGTCGCAGTGGGCAGCAAGCAGGATGCCAGTGAGCTTTTGGATGAACTGCCCAGACAACGGTTCAGCCGGATGCACGTTGGCCTGATCGGCGTATTGCTGATACTCGGCCTGACAATGTCCGGATGGCTGCTGCTGCGTGCCCGGCCGGTTGCCGTGGCCGACCCCGGTGGGGTAGTGACAGTCAGTACGCCGCTCCAGACGGTGGCGCCGGCGACACCGACAACGAGCAGGGGCGCTTCCAAGATCGTTGTTCATGTGCTGGGCGCCGTCCGGCGCCCAGGTCTGGTCAGGCTGCCGGACAATTCTCGCGTCCAAGATGCGATCGACGCTGCCGGCGGGTTGACCGGTCGAGCCAATCCGGGTGAGCTCAATCTCGCCCAGCTGTTGAGCGACGGCCAGCAGGTGGTGATCGGTACCAGCAGCGAGCCGACAGGGGAAGTTCGAGACCAATCCGAGTCGGGTACGGGCAGCGGCGCTTCCGCGGCGGGAGCGCTTGACCTCAACCATGCCAGTCAACCGCAGCTCGAGGAGCTGCCTGGGGTGGGGCCGGTGACCGCGCAGGCCATTCTCAGCTGGCGGGAGCAGCATGGCCGATTCAGTCGGATCGAGGAGCTGCAGGAGGTGGACGGCATCGGACCCAAAACTTACGCTCAGATAGCCCCGCACGTGCGAGTGTGAGTGCGCAGCGACGCCAGCTGCCGCGTGTGGCGCGGGTCGCAGTCGACGGCATTGTCGCTCGCGGCTGGCATGGTCGGCAGCCCGTCGACGGATCGGCACCGGCTTACTCGGCAGATCTGCGGATGGTGCCGCTCGCGGCCACAGCCTGGGGCGCCGCGTGGCTCGGAACATGGGGCAGCATCGCTAGCATCGCAGCGGCCGGCGCGTGTGTGGCGGTTGGTCTGGCTGTCGCGGCATTGCGGCGCTCAGCCCTCCTACTGGCGGTCGCCTTGGTCGGCGCGGTAATAGTTGGCGCCAGCCTGCTGGATGTGCACAGGCTCCGCCACGGGCCTGTCGCAAAGCTTGCGACGCACCGGGCCGTGGTGTCGGCGGATCTGGAGATTCGCGCGGACCCCCATCGGGTGGCCGCAACGGGAGTGAGGCCAGGTGCGGCGGTCACGAAGGCGGCAACCGTACGCGTCGAGGCCCGAGGCGGCGCCTGGCTCGTCCGAGCTCCGGTCCTGCTCGTGGTCAGTGGCCCGCAGCTGGAGCAGTGGTTCCAAATCCCGGTCGGCAGCCGGGTCGTGGTGCACGGCCGCCTGAACACACCTGATCCAGGATCGGACGTGGCAGCTGTGATGCGGGTGCGTGGCTCACCGGCTCTCGTCGAGCCACCCTCTCCTGGGCTCAGGCTTGTGGAGCGGGTCCGCGAGGGATTGCGGCAGGCTGTCGCTGAGCGTCGCCCAGAGGCGCGCGCGCTGGTGCCTGCCCTCGTTCTCGGCGATACTTCGGTGCTTGCCCCCGAGCTGACCGCGGATTTTCTCTCGACCGGACTTGCTCACCTGACTGCCGTGTCGGGTGCCAATCTCACGCTGCTGCTGGCTTTTCTGCTCACTATTGCTCGCTGGATTGGTGTCCGTGGGTGGTGGCTGCGCATCATCGGCGTGGCTGGAGTGATCATCTTCATCGCCTTGTGCCGCACCGAGCCGAGCGTGCTGCGGGCAGCGGCGATGGGCCTGGTGGCGTTGGCTGCCTTGGGATCGGGCAGTCGGGCTGCTGGCGTGCGCAACCTGGCGGTTGCCAGCATGATCTTGTTGCTCGTGGATCCGTTCCTCAGCAGGTCGATCGGCTTCGCGCTGTCGGTGCTGGCTTCCGCTGGCATCATCTGGTGGGCCTTGCGCTGGTCCATGATCATCAATCGCTGGTTGCCGCTGATCATTGCAGAGTCAGTCGCGGTACCACTGGCTGCTCAGCTTGCCACCACACCCGTGACAGCAGCGATCTCGGAGCGGGTGAGCCTCTCCGGTCTCGCGGCCAACGCCCTCGCCGGCCCGTTTGTGGGTCCAGCGACGGTGCTTGGCTTTGCTGCCGCCGGCGCCTCGCTGATCAACCCAACTCTGGCGGCTGTATTTGGCTTTGGAGCCGCCTGGTGTGCTCAGATGATCATTTGGATTGCCAGGATCGGTTCGCAGCTTCCGGGATCGGACTGGCAGCTGCCACCGACACCGCTGACCCTGATCTGGCTGGGTGTCTGCTGCCTGCTGCTTGGTCTCGCCATGGCCAGCGTGCTGGCGCGGCCGTGGCTCTCGCTGCTGCTCGCTGGCGTCATGATGATCTGCCTATGCGGACCGCCACGCCAGCCTGGCTGGCCGCCGCGTGATTGGATTCTGGTCGCCTGCGATGTCGGCCAAGGTGACGGGCTCGTAGTGCGGGTCGGCCGGGGGAGCGCGATCGTGGTGGACACGGGACCTGCACCTGCCGCCATGCAACGCTGCATGGATCGGTTGCGGATCATCCGGGTGCCGCTGCTGATCATCACTCACTTTCACGCCGACCATGTCGAGGGCATGGTTGGAGTCATGCAGCACCGTCGCATCGGGCAGCTCTGGGTGAGCCCGCTGGCACCGCCGGGAGCATTGTCGGCGATCGTCGGGCAACAGGCGTTGCAACGCGGAATCCCGGTGGGCGCACCGCTGCCGGGCACGAAAGCGAAAGTCGGCGAGGCCGAATTGCAGGTTGTTGGACCGGTGGACCATGTGGCGCCCGACCGGGATGAGTCTTCCAAGCAGAATGACAGCAGCCTGGTGATCATGGTCACGGTCGCGGGGCGCCGGCTGCTGCTGACCGGCGATGTCGAACCGCCGGGCCAACAGGCGATCTTGAGCAGCGGAGCTGATCTTCGAGCCGATGTCCTCAAGGTTCCGCACCACGGCTCGGCGCACCAGGACCCTGCATTCATTGCCGCCACTCACGCCCGCCTCGCGGTTGTCAGTGCTGGGGTCGACAATGATTATGGTCACCCTGCGCCGCGTACGGTGCAGCTCGTGCGATCACTGGGGATGACCGTGCTCAGCACAGATCAGGACGGCGGCATCGCAGTCAGGCACAGCGGCGAGCGACTAGCTGCGATAACCCAGCGATGATCACAGCGGATCGCGCGCCGCCGTGCTGAGGAGGAGGGAGCCGACTTGCGTTTCGGCGGCGAGCGACGACGAAGTATGCGGCTTCCAAGCGCGATCCGCAGCGAGCGGAGCGAGCAATCAGGCTCCGGATCGCTAGGAGACACCTACTGGAAGCCGCAGCGGCCCGCGCAAAGTGGTGCCGGGTCGCATGATGATCGGCGCGGTCTGTCGGAGCCGCGGGAACCGCTCAGCTAGCACGCGGAGCGCCTGGGTCAATTCCAATCGGGCGAGCGGCGAGCCAAGGCAATAATGGATGCCGCCAGAAAAGGCCAGGTGTTCGACCGGGGACTCGCGCGTGATGTCGAAGTGGTTGGGCGCCGGGTAGACCTCCGGGTCACGGTTTGCCGCCGCCAAGAGGGTGATCACCCACTGATTCCTCGCTACCGGGACATTACCGACCCGGGCGGGTTCATGTGCGACCCGGGCCGTTTGTTGGACCGGCGGGTCGAACCGCAGCACCTCCTCGGCGACCGATGCTGCGCGGCTGGTGTCGGCAACCAGCAACTCCCACTGGTCACGGTCGGCCAACAGCCAGCGCACGCCGTTGCCGATCGCATTGACCGTGGTCTCGAACCCCGCGATGAGCAACAGCCGGACGAGAGCGGACAGCTCCGCCGGCGTGATCGCCCGGCCTTGCTCGGCCACGAGGGCCGACACCAAGTCATCGCCCGGGTCGGACACGCGTCGCTCGATCAGTTCGGCGAACGTGGTCCGCAGCTCGGCGTCCGCGGCCGCAAGCCTGCGGGCCTGGCCGAGGGACCAGATACCGTCCAATGCCCGTGCGATCGTCGAGCCCAACCGTCGGAACCTCTCCGGGTCATTCGGCAGACCGAGCAACTGGGTCATCACACCGATCGGCAGTGGGGCGGCGAATGAGGTCATCAGATCGAACTCGCGGTCGCGTTCGCACTGGTCGAGCAGTTGCTGGATCGCCTGATCTACCAGCGCCGCGTACCCTGCCATCCGCCTTGGTGTGAATGCCGGTGCAGCTAGCCTGCGAATTCGGGTGTGGTCTGGCGGGTTGAGCTCAAGTAGTGAGAGGTCGAGGCCGGCCTGGTTCGCGAGGTCTTCGCTCTCATCGTCGGGACTTGGGCCGAACTTCCGGCTCCGCAGCACTTCGTTGCACAGTCGGTGGCTGGTAGTGCTGTAGTTGCCTAGCCGAGTCGGCAACATTGGGCCCCGGGCGCGCATCTCCTCATAAACCTGGTACGGGTCGGTGTTGCCGTTCGGCAGGTTGAGCCGGCTGAAAAGGTCGCCCCGGACATGGGCCGAGTAGAGGATCCGCGCTCGCTCCACATACATGGCGCTGAGGAACTTGGCTGATCGGAGCGCCTTCGTCGCGGTGCTCATCCGCGCGACTCACTCAAGATCAACGGGGACCAGTCGCCGGATTGATATGCAGCATCTGGCCCTGGCAGCTCACCACGACCTCGGGAGCTACCTCGCCCTGAGTGATATGTCCCTGTGCCGGATTGTCCCCACCTGGCACATTGGCGAATCGCACGCCTATTGTCGGACCATCCCCGCAGCTGTAGTGCCAGAGCGCGGCGGTATCGGAAAGACCTAACCCCAGTAGTTCATTCGGGGCAGAGTCGAACCGGTCACTGCCAGCGACGACGATCACATCGCCGTATTGGGCCGCGACGATTCGCCCGGAAATCCGGGCACCTTCAGGCGTGCGGGCGATGACCGGCGAGAGTGAGACCGGCAGCGTACGGGTTGAGAGCTGTTGGTATCCCGAGTAAGCCGTCACCGTGCGACAGGTGAAGCCGCTGATCACCAGCGTCTTTGTCGGTTCCCGTTGCTGGGGGACGGTGGTGGGCTCATCGAGGATCCAGGAGCCGCAGCTGAAGTTCACTTCGTCGGCGGGGCTGGCGTAGGTCACTTCCTCCACCCTCTTGGTAGCTTGGCTCGTCGCCGGCCAGCCGATGGCAGCGGTGATGATCAAGATACCGAGGACGATCAGACTGCGGCCGACGAAACCACGCTCGCGGCGCGGCGGCCAAGCCTGGTAGGCGACCCAGGCGGCGACACCGACCAGCAGTCCACTGAGGTAAAGCAACACGGTGCTGGAGTTCCATAAGGTGGCACGACTTAATGCCACTGTGTTGTCCTGCAGTCTCACGGCCGCATCGCGCAACTCAGGAGCAAACAGCCAACGACCGACCGCTGTGGGGGCGGCGCCGATGATCGCGTACATGGCGAGGAGTGGCAGGCCGCTGTGCCAGGTCTTTGGCGGCAGTGGGCCGAGGTTGTCAAGGAGTCCATGCAGAGCGGCGTAGCCAGCGCTGAAGACCCAGATGATCAGCAGCAACACACCGACCATCGAGGATGACAAAGTCCCCCGTACGGCGAGGCCGATGACGATCGCAAGCGCGGCAACCAGACCTAGGGCAGCGGGGGCGAGCATCGCGGTACGACCGAGCCAGTGCCGTGTTCGGGACAGCCCAAACAGCGCAAACGCACAGACCAGCAGCACCAGTGCCGGTAACCCCCACTGACCGTTCTGCGCCTCGACCTGAGGCTGGCCCTCACTCGTGAGAGCAACCGAGGCAAGCGGAGCCAACTGGGTGAGCCACAGGTCGTGCGCGGGAAAGTGGCTGACCTCAGGAATCCAGTAATTGATGAAGAAGACCCACTGGGCTCCCAGGGATATCACCAACGGGATAGTGGCGGCCCGCCGGATCTTTCGGGAGATCTCCGCCCGTTCGGGGGAGGACGGTCCGAGCGACCCCACGTCCGGTCGCGTCGCCCGCGGATTGGCGTAGGCGATCTTGTTCACGACGGGGGGTCGCTCACGGTCATCGAATCAGCCCGTCGTGTCTGCCGCCACGAATTCGACACGCTCGTGGGGAACAAGACGCCGCAGCGCCTCTCGATCCGATTGAGTGCCAACAGAAAGGCCTCGAGCGCGCTCTTCGGCCGATCGCAGCGCCTGATCAACGCCAATCCGCAGTATCGAGTCGTCATCGAGCGATCGAACCGACAGCAGTCGACCCGGGCTGCCATCTACCTGCTTGAACCAGGCACGAACCAGGTCCTCATAGGAATCTGCAACGGCGGCTACGAAATGGAGGTTGTGATCTTCGAAGTAGACACCAAAGGTCTCGCGCAGCCGGCTTCCCTCATAGGCGCCCGGCTCGCGGTCGACGACGGCGATCACGGTCGCGGAATTGCCGATCTTGGCGCCGGCGATGCCTCGAAGCTCCGGCTCTGCGTAGCGCCGCCAGATCCGCCGCAGCCGCGCATCCATGGTCAGCTCCACGACCCGCGATGCCGAAGTGGTGCGGGCTATCGGGGCGGGTGTTGGTCTGACCGCTGAGGAGATGGGGACAACCTTTGGGGAACGGGTCTGGGGGAGGGGGACGGAGATCGGCCCGTCCTTCGGCCAGAGGATCTCGCGTACGACGAAGTCACGACGTGCCAGTGCGCCGCCCGCAAAGGATCTGGGGAGCCAGCGCTCGGCAAGCTCCTGTTGCACTGTTGCGCGACGCAAGTCTGCGAGACGGTTCATCTTGACCGCGGCATGCATCCCCATCGCCACATCGGTCTCAACCCGCTGCAATAGGCACGCCTCGAGCTCGGTTCCGTACTCTGCGGCGAGTCCGGTTACCGGGCCGTAGTCGTCGCGATCGCTCAGCTGGACGGTCACTCGGGCCGTGCATCGCTCGATGTCGTGACCGTCCATGGTGACGAGGTGGTCAACGGTCACATCCAGCTCGACAGGCGCGGTGTTGACGGCGAGCACCCGCACCGGACGCAGCGATGGAAGCAGGCCCGGCGTCAGGTACTCACCGGGGAACTTGAGCCTTGGAGCGCTGTCCTGCTCGAAGATGACTGCAATGGTGTTCGGCTGGACGGTCACCATGCGGTCTAGGGGATGCGGCTCACCTGTCAGCTTCATGCCCAGTGCTGGCTCTTCGATAACAACCAACTCCGGCTCGCTGGGGGCAGTGGGCAGCTGCCGATCAGTAACGACCCGACCGAACAGTGAGGTCCACAACTTGCCGACCACCGACGCCCCTTTCGCCTGGTATCCAGTGTCTCGCTCATGTATATCAACACCAATCACAGGGTGCCGCGAATCTGATTTGTGTTGCGAGCCGGAACATGGGTTTGTCGGTCAAAGCTGGCATGCTGTGCGGCGTGGCGGTAGGGAAGACCCCGTTCGGCCGGCTGGTCATCATCAGTGGACCAGAAGGCCTCCTGGCGGACCGTGCCGTTGACACCTTGTGTCAACAGATGCGCTCGGAGACCCCTGAGGTCGAGATTTCGGAGATCGAAGCGATCAGGCTTGATCAAGCCAAGCTCGCCGCGATCACCAGTCCATCCCTTTTTTCCAGCAGCCGCGCCGCCGTCATCTACGATCTGGAGAATCTGGCTCCCGAGCTCGATACAGATTTGATGAACCTTGCCGCTGCTCGGCTAGCCGATCTTGCAGTGATCGTGGTGTATCGCGGTGGTGCCAAAGGCAGAGGGCTGGTCGAGAAGCTGAAATCCGCTGGCGCAGAAGTGATGGAATGTGCCGCGGTGAAGCCGTGGGAGCTACCACAATTCGTCTCAGCTGAAGTCAAGCGTGCCGGTAGCTCGATTGATTCAGGTGCAGCGGCGGTTCTCGTGGATGCTGTCGGCCACGATCTTCGTGCGCTGGCGGCCGGCGTGGCGCAGCTGGTCTCGGATGGCGAAGGTGGCCCGATCACTGTTGATCAGGTCCGCCGCTACTTCGGGGGTCGTTCCGAGGTGACCAGCTTTGCTGTCGCAGATGCCGCACTAGCTGGGCGCACCGGGGTCGCCATGGAGCAGCTTCGCTGGGCGCTTGCGACGGGTGTGGCACCGGTGCTCATCACGAGCGCCTTGGCATCGGGAATCCGCGGACTTGGCAAGCTGATCACGGTGAGCGGAGGTCAACGAGAGGCAGACCTGGCGCGCGAGGTCGGAGTACCACCGTGGAAGCTCAGGTCGATGCGCGCCCAAGCACGCGGATGGGATCAGCGGAGTCTGGCGACTGCGCTCAAAGCGGTCGCGGTTGCTGATGCAGACGTCAAAGGTGCCGCTGACGACGCCGCGTTCGCGCTGGAACGCGCCGTTTTGAGCGTTTCGCGCCTGCGCGACTAGCCTTCGTGCTTGCGAGCGCACTTCTGTTTGCGACCGGCCCTGGGAGCTTGTGGGCGCCACACCGGACTTTAGTGTGAGGAAACTGGGTTAACCCACCTTCCTGGCGCCTCGCACACGCTGCAAAGTGTGTGAGGTGCCTGAAACTGAGTTGACCCAGTCTCCTGCAGAGAGACGCCTGGCGAGGCTGGTCTACGTCATCAGCGAGTGGTGCCAGCCGACGCTCCCAGAGGGCCAGGTCTCGGGTCAGCGCTTCTTGCGAGGGGGCTCCAGGCGAGCCGCCTTTGCAGCGATCGCTGACTTCCGGTTCGCGGCCTGATTCTTGTGGATGATGCCCTTAGATGCGGCCTTGTCCAGGGCCCGCGAGGCGGCGTACGCCAGCTCCGTAGCCTTCGCGGAATCTCCGGCTTCCGCAGCATCACGGAACCGGCGAATCGAGGTTTTCAGCGCTGACTTCGTCGCCTTGTTACGCTGACGGGACTTCTCGTTCGTCTTGATTCGCTTGAGCTGGGACTTGATGTTCGCCACGACAGGCCTCTGGAACTCCTCTGTGATGTGTGGGGCGCTGCTGTGCAGGCGCGACGGACCACGCTACCAGCGGCGCCATCAGCGGGCCAAATTCGCAATATCAGGTGAGGATGTTTGTTGTGAGTCCGGTGTCCGCACCACCGCCGGGTCGCACTGACCCGTCGATCATCCGTAACTTCTGCATCATTGCCCACATCGATCATGGCAAGTCGACGTTGGCCGATCGGATGTTGCAGCTGACTGGTGTCGTCGACGAGCGCACGATGCGTGCCCAGTACCTGGATCGGATGGATATCGAGCGGGAGCGTGGTATCACGATCAAGTCGCAGGCCGTTCGGATGCCGTGGCGGACCTTCGGCAAAGCTGACCAGCCCGGCGAGACCTATGTCCTGAACATGATCGACACACCGGGCCATGTCGACTTTACCTACGAAGTCTCGCGATCCCTTGCGGCCTGCGAAGGTGCGGTGCTGGTTGTCGATGCCGCGCAGGGCATTGAGGCTCAGACCCTGGCCAACCTCTACCTGGCCTTGGATGCCAACCTGCACGTCATTCCCGTCTTGAACAAGATCGACTTGCCCAGCGCGCAGCCGGACAAGTACGGCGCCGAGCTGGCCAAGATCGTCGGCTGCGATCCAGATGAGGTGCTCCGTGTGTCGGCGAAGACCGGCGAGGGCGTGACCCGGCTGCTGGACGAGATCGTTGCCCAGATACCTGCCCCGATCGGGGATCCCGCAGCGCCGGCTCGGGCGTTGATCTTCGACTCCATCTACGACACCTACCGCGGAGTCGTCACTTACGTGCGGCTTGTCGATGGTGCGCTCTCACACCGCGAGCGCGTGTTGATGATGTCGACCAAGGCATCTCATGAGACCTTGGAGGTCGGCGTCATCTCGCCAGAGCCGACCAAGGCAGCCTCCTTGGGAGTTGGTGAGGTCGGTTACCTGATCACCGGCGTGAAGGATGTCCGGCAGTCTCGTGTTGGCGATACGGTCACGTCGTTGAACCGACCCGCCTCGCATGATCTGGGTGGCTATCGGCCTCCGAAGCCGATGGTCTTCGCTGGGCTCTACCCAATCGACGGGGCCGACTATCCCGAACTGCGGGAGGCCCTGGACAAATTGCAGCTCAACGATGCAGCACTGAGCTACGAACCGGAAACCTCGACAGCGCTCGGTTTTGGATTCCGAATTGGCTTCCTCGGCCTGTTGCACATGGAGATCGTGCGGGAGCGCCTGGAGCGCGAATTCGATCTCGATCTGATTTCCACGGCGCCTAACGTGGTCTACCGCGTGATCTTGGAGGGTGGCACAGAACTGGAGGTGACGAGTCCGTCGGAATATCCGACAGGGGGCAAGATCGCAGAGGTTTACGAGCCGGTCGTCAAGGCCACCATTCTGGCTCCAGCCACCTATATCGGCACGATTCTGGAGCTGTGCCAAGGCCGACGCGGCATCCAGCACGGCATGGACTATCTCTCTGAGGATCGCGTCGAGATCCGCTACACGCTGCCGTTGGCAGAGATCATCTTCAATTTCTTCGATGCCCTCAAATCGCGGACCAGAGGTTATGCGAGCTTGGACTACGAGTTGGCCGACGAGCAGCCCGCGGACTTGGTCAAGGTCGACATCTTGTTGCACGGGGAGCCGGTCGACGCGTTCTCCGCGATCGTGCACAAAGACAAGGCCTACTCGTACGGCGTGACGATGACCGCCAAGTTGAAAGAGCTGATCCCGAGGCAGCAATTCGAGGTTCCGGTGCAGGCTGCCATTGGGTCGCGGGTGATCGCACGCGAGACCGTCCGAGCCGTCCGCAAGGACGTGCTCGCCAAGTGTTACGGCGGCGACATCACCCGCAAGCGCAAACTGCTCGAAAGGCAGAAGGAGGGCAAGAAGCGGATGAAGATGGTCGGCAGGGTCGAGGTGCCGCCTGAGGCCTTCGTAGCTGCCCTTTCCGGTGTCACCGAAGCGGGCAAGACCGACAAGAAATAGCCTGCTAGTACCAGCAGCTCTGCGAGCGTCGGGAAATCGCGCCCGCCGCACGGAGGAGGAGGGAGCAGAGGTGCTTTTCCTCTGCGAGCGACGACGACGGCGGCGGATCCCCGCGCGATTTGCGCGAGCAGAGCTCCAGAAAAGGGGGTCAAAGTGTTTGCACTTCAGTTCAAAGACTATGGCGGGCCCGAGGTTCTAGGCGTGGGAGAGGCGCCGGAACCGCATGCGGGACCTAGTCAGATTCGCATCGCGGTTCGGGCGGCGAGCGTCAATCCGATCGACTGGAAGATCCGGTCGGGGAAGCTCGCGCAGGGCAAGCCGCTGGAGCGCATCAGTTATCCGGGCTTCGACGCATCGGGCGTTGTCGACGAGGTCGGAGAGGGCGTGACCGGCGTCGCGGTTGGTGATGACGTCTTTGGTCTGGGCAAGAACACCCAGGCTGAGTACGCCTTGCTGGACTCGTGGGCGCACAAGCCGGCATCGCTGGACTGGGCCCTGGCCGCGGCGGCCGGGACAGTCGCTGAGGCCGCCGAGCGGACGCTGCGGCTGCTGGGCGTGAAAGCAGGTGACACGATCTTTATCGACGGCGGTGCCGGCGGAGTCGGCTCGACAGCAATACAGATGGCGAAGACACGAGGCGCCACGGCGATCGCCTCAGCGAGCGAGACCAACCAGGACTACCTCCGCGAGATCGGCGCCATCCCGGTGGTCTACGGCGAAGGCATGGTGGAGCGGGTGCGCGCTCTACCAGTCGAGAAGATCGACTTCGTTCTCGACACCGTTGGCAAGACTCCGATTGAGGATCTGATCAGCCTCGTACCCGAACCATCCCAGGTAGTTTCGATCGCCAACTTTGCAGCCGCCAAGGCCGGTGCGCGAGTGACCGGGGGTGGGGCCGATAGCCAGCCTTTCAAGGCCCTCGCGGAGGCCGCCGAGCTGTTGGAACAGAGCAAGCTCGTGATCAAGTTTCAGACATTCCCCTTCGAACGCGCCGCGGAGGCGCACCAGATCAGCCAGGACGGCCACGCCCGCGGAAAGCTCGTCCTCATCCCTTAACACCGTCTACTCCGACTTGGCAGCGCCGGTCTCTGCTCTGGCGGCCATCGATGCTGACAAGTCGGCGAGGCCGGTGGCCGGATCGATCTGGGCGCGCCAGCCGAGAACCCGTTTCGCGGCCGAACAGTCGGCCGTGATGTGCCGGACGTCGCCCAGACGATAAGCCCCGGTCACAACGGGCGCTGGACCTCCCAACGCCCGGCTGAGCTCAGTCGCCATCTCGCCCACTGTCATCACCCAGGGGGTACCGATGTTCAGCGGCGTCAGCCCGACCGGGAGCTTGGTATGAAGAGCCGCGAGCACTGCCGCTGCCACGTCGGATACATGAATGAAGTTGCGGCGCTGGCGGCCGTCCTCGAAGACCTGCGGAGGCTCGCCACGCAGCAAGCTGTTGGCGAAGATCGACGCGACCCCGGCGTACGGGGTGTCGCGCGGCATGCCGGGGCCGTAGACATTGTGGAATCGCAGCGCGGCAACATCACCTCCAGTCTCCCGGCTCCAGATGGCCGCCAGCTTTTCCCCATGGACCTTGGTTGCGGCGTAGCTGTTGCGCGGATCCAGCGGAGCTGACTCGCTCACCAGTTCCGGGATCAGATCGTCACCGCATTGCGGGCAGCGCGGGTCGAAGCGGCCTGAGTCGAGATCATCTCTGTGGCGCGGCGGCGGACTGACCGAGCCATGGCGCGCGCAGCGAAAGCTGCCCTCTCCATAGACCACCATCGAGGAGGCGTAAACGAACCGCGAGACGGCGTGTTCTGCTGCAACCCGCAGCACCATCGCAGTCCCGTAGTCGTTGAGCAGCGCATAGTCGTCGATATCACGAATGTCGACACCAAGCCCAACTTTGGCTGCGAGGTGGATGACGACGTCGCAATCCCGCGCCGCCGCCCAGAGTCGATCATGATTGGTGATGTTGTCCCGCGGATCGACTGCCCAGTCGAAGATATGGACCGAATGTTCCGCCGCAACTAGTTGATCATGAACCGGCTGGCCGATGAAGCCGGCTCCCCCGGTGAGCAGCACCTTCACGTCGCGTGGCTCGCGGGTCGCGGCGCCGGCAGGCTTAGCTCGAACCGGCAACCTCCCTCTACGTTGCGTACCGAGATCTCGCCGTCGTGCGACTCAACGACTCCGCGGGCGATGGCCAACCCCAAGCCCGCCCCACCATCGTCACTGCTGCGTGAGGTGGTGCCACGCCAGCCGGCGTCGAATACTCGGGAAAGGCTGGCGTCCGGAATCCCGCCGCAGCTGTCGATGACGCCGATGCGAATCTGACCGTCGTTGGTTCGTCGGCCCTCAAGCCTGACCACTAGTCCAGGGTCGGTGTGGCGGATTGCGTTTGTGGTCAGGTTAGTCAGTGCCCGGGCAAGATCATCCGAGGAGCCGAGGACCGCCAGCCGGTCACCATCTGGAAGATCGACTTCGAGCCGTACGCCCCGGGTGCCCGCCGATGCCGCCGACTCTGACGCCACGTCACTGACCAACTCGGCGAGCGACACCATGGTCTGCGGCTTGGATTCGCCCGCGCCTCGCACCCGCGACAGCGCGAACAGGTCATCTACCAGAACGCTCATCCGGGCGATTGTGGCTCGCAGTTGCGACATGGCCCGCGGCACGTCGGTGATCACCCCGTCCTCCAATCCCTCCAAGAGGGCGCGCAAACCGGCCAATGGCGTACGCAGATCGTGGGACATGAAGCTGACAAGTTCCTGGCGGGCCTGTTCGGCTGCGCGTTCCCTGGCCCGCGACTCCGCGAGGGTTCGGCGGGTTTCGGCCAGATCATCCAGCACTTGGGCGAGCTCGCGAGGCGCGGCGACCTGAGCCGGCGCGGCGGCCGTGACAGGTGCGTCACTCGCGGAATCCGAGACCAACTCATGCAGACCCGCGCCGACCCGGCGCGATGCGCGCGAAATCCGATGTACCACCAGCCAGGCGCCGAGCGCTGCCAGCAGCAGTGATGTCAATAGTGCTATCAAGATCACCAAGGAGTCGTGAGTCGAGAGGAACATCAGCCGCACATTGATCAACACCGTCGTCGCAACAGCAACCACGGGCAGCAAGGTGGCGATCGCCAGCTGTTGGCGCAACGACCGGTAGCGGACCAGATGCAGCAGGGCCAACCCGATCAATCCGACGGCACAGCAGCTAACCAGGGTGAGTGCGAAGATGATCAAGAAGTCTTTCATGATCGGCTGTCCTCACCGACCAGCTCGTCCTCGCGTGCCATCCGATAGCCGGAGCGTCCCACCGTCAGCACAAGCGTTGGGTCGGAGGGGTCTCGCTCCAGCTTTTCCCGGAGTCGTCGTACGTGCACGGTGACAGTGGAGGTGTC
>JBKPBV010000082.1:0-8909 GCA_046727055.1 Actinomycetota bacterium
CGCAAATCCGGTCAAACAACTCATGGTGCACCGCCAGCGGAAACGCGCTCCCAGACGTCACGACAACCCCCTTCATCGACGACCGTTGTCATGACCGTATGAATCTGCCCCGCAGGTACGGGTTGGAAGTGACCGGTTTCGTCGCGTCGAGGAGCGGCGGGCGAAGTGGTAAACGATCAGGCGGCAGATACCAAAGTCACATCCACAGAGATAGGCCCGTCGGTCTCAACCCAGCTGACCTCACCGGTGATTCGGCCGACAGCACGCAGGTCGGACTCAACCGCCTGCAGGTGGGTGAGCGCATCTGCAGTGCCATAGAACTTGGCGAGGCTGATCTCGGTCTTCATCGACACGCTGGCTTGGGATTTTGCGCCGCGAATCTGGATCAGGGCAGCCGAAACGTCGCTCAAGACCGCCGGATCTCCGCTGACGACGACCTCCTCGGTCACCGGCCAGCGTGTCCGGTGTATCGAACCACCCTTCCACCACGACCAGACCTCTTCGGTGACGTACGGCATGATCGGCGCAAACAACCGCAGCATGATCTCCAAGGCGAGCGTGAGGGTGGCACGCGCCGACACAGCACCCGAGTCCGACCCATACGCCCGCTCCTTCACCAGCTCCAGGTAGTCGTCGCAGAACTGCCAGAAGAACTGCTCGGTGCTCTCCAGTGCGCTGGTGTAGTCGTACGCCTCAAATGACCTCGTGGCCTCGCTGATCAACTCGGCGAGTTGGGCGAGCAGCGACAGGTCGGCCGGTTCGCTGACAGCCGCTGGGTCGGTGACCGCGCCGGCGTTCAGGACGAACTTGCTCGCATTCAGCACCTTGAGTGCCAGCCGCCGCCCAACCTTCATTTCCCGCTGATCAAAGGGTGAATCCAGACCCGGCCGTATCTTGGCAGCGCGCCATCGTACGGCGTCGGAACCATAGCGTTCCAGCACGTCGGTGGGTACCACCGTGTTGCCCCGGGACTTGCTCATCTTCTTGCGCTCCGGATCCATCACGAAGCCGCTGATCATGGAACGCGCCCAGGGCAAGGAGTGGTTCTCGAAGTGTGCCCGCACGATCCGGGAGAACAGCCAGGTGCGAATGATCTCGTGAGCGTGTGTGTTGAGGTCCATCGGAAACGTGAGTGCAAACAATTCTTGATCACGTTCCCAACCACACGCGATGTGCGGAGTGAGTGAGGACGTCGCCCAGGTGTCCATCACGTCCGGATCGGCCATGAAGCCGCCGGGCTTTCCACGCTCGGACTCGCTGAAACCAGGTGGAACGTCTGAACTCGGGTCAACCGGCAGAATCTCCTCGCTGGTGAAGATCGGGTGGTCGTAGTCGGGTGAAGCCTCAGAGTCGAGGGCGTACCAGACCGGGAACGGCACGCCGAAGAACCGTTGCCTCGAGATCAGCCAGTCGCCGTTGAGACCGCTCACCCAGTTGTCGTAGCGGTACCTCATATTCGGCGGTATCCATTTAAGCTCCGCCCCGCGTTCCAGCAACGCGCGTTTAAGATCATCGTCACGCCCGCCGTTGCGGATATACCACTGGCGAGTGGAGACGATCTCCAGCGGCTTCTCGCCTTTTTCATAGAAGTTGACCTTGCGCAGGGTCGGCGTCGGCTCCCCGTCAAGATCACCAGACGCGCGCAGCGCCGCGACCACCGACTCCCGCGCGGCCAAGATCGTTTTTCCCGCAGTGGCGTGCCAGGCTTCAGCATCGGGTATCCACTCCGGCCGCTCACGCAGGATCCGACCATCGCGACCGATGATCACCCGCGCCGGCAGCTGCAGCTCGCGCCACCAGGTCACATCGGTGAGATCACCAAAGGTGCAGCACATCGCGATCCCGGCTCCCTTTTCGGGCTCCGCGGCCGGATGGGCGAGCACCGGCAGCTCAACTCCGTACAGCGGGCTGGTCACGGTCGTGCCGAACAATCGTTGGTAGCGCTCGTCGTCGGGATGGGCGATCAGTGCCACACAAGCAGCAATCAGCTCGGGCCGGGTGGTCTCCACGTAGACCGGACCGCCGGCCCGGTGGAATGCCACCCGATGATACGCACCTGGGTAGTCGCGCGCGTCGAGCTCGGCCTGCGCCACCGCGGTCTGGAACGTCACATCCCACAGCGTTGGAGCCTCGGACAAGTACGCCTCGCCACGTGCCACATTACGAAGGAACGCTCGCTGCGCCACCACGATGGAGTCATCGCCGATCGTGGTGTACAGGCTCGACCAGTCCACGCTGAGCCCCACCCTGCGCCACAGATCCTCGAATGCCTTCTCATCCACATGGGTCAACTCATGGCAAAGCTCCACGAAGTTGCGGCGGCTGATCCGCGGCTCGTGTCTGTGATCCGGCATCGCTGGTGGTGTGAAGTTCTCCTCGTACGGCACAGACGGATCACACCGCACGCCATAGAAGTTCTGCACGCGGCGCTCAGTCGGCAAGCCGTTGTCGTCCCAGCCGATCGGATAAAAGACGTGCTTGCCTCGCATCCGCTGGAAGCGCGCAATCAAATCGGTGTGGGTGTAGGAGAAGACGTGGCCGACGTGCAGCGAGCCCGACACCGTGGGCGGGGGAGTGTCGATGCTGTACACCTCGGACCGGCTGCCCGGCCTCACGAACGCATAGGTGTCGTCGGCCTTCCAGAGCGCGATCCACTTGTCCTCCAGACCCTCCAGCGCCGGCTTATCCGGTACGCCCGCGCCGGTAGGGGCCGGCGCGTCGGTTCGGGGGTCAGCTGAGGTCATGATCGAGATCCTAAAGAAGTGGTGTGGGAGGCGGACGCGAGTTTCATGCGGCGGTTACTTTTGGGCGGTGGGCGAAACCAAAGGGTTTCGGGTTGCCAACTCGGGAAAATAGCTGAAGTCGCGATCCGCTGTCCACAGCTCGGAAACGCCGTGGCCGATGCAGATGGCAGCGATCCGAGCGTCATGAACCTTGGATCCGTTAACCGGTGCGCTCGCGCATAAGCGACCAAGGACGTCGAGGTGGCCGTGTGATTCTCCGAGCAGTCGGGCCTGCCCTTGGGCACTGATTTCCCTGACCACGGTGATCGCTGTCTGCGTCGATGTGGGTGTCTTGAAGATGCGAGGGTTCGTCACCAACGCCAAGAATTCATGGATGCAGGGCCACGGCACTGCCCAGGTTCTGCCTTCCGCAACCAGTCCCTGCATGGCTCGCTGGGCGAGGGTATGTTGCGGCAGGTCGCGCCGATGGGCGTAGACCAGAATGTTGGTATCGAGGGCGATCATCGTGGGGAAGCTGCAGCAACTGAGCCCCAATCGTTCGCGATCTCGAGCCACGAAGCTGGCGTCACACCTTCAACGAGCCCGTCTCCATCGACTACGGTCAACTCAAAGGGTGGCGGCGTTGTCTCCCCCGACTCGTAGGCAGCTATCAACCGACGCAATGCCTCCTCAAGGAGGCTGCGCATGGTCTCGCCGCGTCTCTCGGCCAGGCGTCGAACCTCCGTCAGCAACGCGTCATTGATCTCCACTGTCGTCTTCATATGGCCTACCATATCAGCAGCCCCATACACCCATACGGAGGGTGGCTGATGCGCCCTGAGCCTGTCGAAGGGCAGATCCGCGGGCCTCGAGAAGCTCATCCCACATCGGCTCCTAGACTTTCGACGTTATGCCTGCCGAACCATCCCATGCCGAGATCGTCGCCGCGCTCACTAGTAGATGGCCGGAGCACCGCGTGGCACCCAGCCTTGGCAGGATCAGGGCGCTGACCGAACTGCTGGGCGATCCGCAGCGGACATACCCGGTCATCCACCTGACCGGAACCAACGGCAAAGGCAGTACCGCAGCCATGATCGAATCGCTGCTGCGATCCGATGGGCTTCGCACCGGCCGATTCACCAGCCCTCACGTGATGAGCGTGACAGAACGGATCACCATCGATGGGGAACCGATCAGTGACGAGCGTTTCGACCAGGTGTGGCGGGAGATTGAGCCGTACGTGGCATTTGTCGATGAGCGCAAGATCGACGGCGTTCTGATGACCTTTTTCGAGATCATCACGGCAATGGCGTATGCCGCGTTTGCCGATGCACCGGTCGATGTCGCGGTCGTCGAGGTCGGCTTGGGCGGTACCTGGGATGCTACGAATGTCGCTGATGCCGACGTAGCTGTCGTTACCCCCATCGATCTTGATCACACTCACTTGCTGGGCCGCACGATCACCGAGATCACGCAAGAGAAGGCAGGCATCATCAAGCCGGGCGCCCACGCCATCCTTGCCGGCCAGAGCGTTGAGGCTGCGGAGGTGCTGCTGGCTCGCTGCGCCGAAGTTGGCGCGCTCCCGCAGCGCGAGGGCATCGACTTCGGCGTAATCGACCGCAGGCTCGCGGTTGCCGGGCAGCTGATCCGGCTGAACGGCGCGGATGGCCCGGTCGATGAGATCTTCCTGCCTCTCTACGGTGCACACCAGGCTGCAAATGCCGGGCAGGCGCTCGCCGCCGCTGAGGCGTTCCTGGGGCTGAAGGCATTGCACCCCGACGTCGTCCGCGAGGGGTTCGCCAAGGTGCGGTTCCCGGGCAGGTTGGAACTCGTACGACGCTCGCCACCCGTCGTGCTGGACGCTGCCCACAACCCGCATGGCGCCCGAGCGGCTGCGGCCGCGATCATCGAAGCTTTTGCCTTCGCTCCGCTGATCGGCGTCATCGCGGTGATGGCGGACAAGGATGCTCGGGGCATTCTCGAAGTCTTTGAGGAGATCATGAACCATGTCGTGATCACTCGAGTCGCCTCCACCTCGCGTGGAATGCCGGCTGAAGCGCTCGGAGCGGTGGCCGAGGAGGTCTTTGGTGCATCCCGCGTCACGGTGGTGCCGCGGTTGGACGACGCGATCGATCAGGCGGTAGCGCTGGCAGAGGAGGACGGCGTGGGCTCGCCAGGAGTTCTGATCACCGGATCCGTGGTTGCCGTTGGCGAGGCACGCACCTTGCTGGTAGCGAACGAGCCGGTCCTTGTCCCTTTGGCCAGCGAAGACCTCGACGAAATCTGGGACGCCGACTTCTCCGAAGACGGGCACGAGGCCGGCCGGGACTGGCGGTGATCACTCTTAGCCCCGGCAACCCGATGCGGGTAGTGCTGATGACTGTTCTGATCTTCGAGATGATCGCCTTCGGACTAGCCATTCCGGTCATGATCTTCATCTCCGAGGTGCCGGCTCCAGCGGCAGCTGGATTCGTCGCTGGGACGGCAGCGCTCGCGTTGGGTGCGGCGGCGCTGCTGCGTACATCGGTGGGCTTCGTCCTCGGGTGGCTCGCTCAACTCGCAGGCCTCGCACTGGGCTTGTTGACAACGATCATGTTCATCGTCGGCGCGATTTTCGCGGCCGTGTGGGTGCTTGCGTTCGTGCTGGGCAAGCGACTGGATTCCCAGAAGGAGGCTTCCCCGGAGGGTGGTGACATCCCCTAGGGTGCTGGCATGTCTTATGTCGCGCCGCCTGTGCCAACCCAACGTTCTCTCGTGTTGATCAAGCCCGATGCCGTGCGCCGAGGTCTTGCCGGGGCGATCATCAACCGGTTTGAGTCCAAGGGCCTTTCAATCGTGACGATGGAACTGCGTCAGATGACCGGCGAGTTGGCGGATCAGCTGTACGCCGAACACATCGAGCGGCCGTTTTACCCGCCGCTGCGACTGTTCATCACCTCCGGCCCCTCGGTAGTGATGGTTGTCGAAGGTGACGAGGCCATTACCGTGGTGCGGACACTGAACGGCGCCACGGACGGTCGCAAGGCCCGGGCTGGCACCATCCGCGGTGACTTCGCCTTGTCGAATCGGGAAAACCTCGTTCACGGCTCTGATTCCCTGGAGTCGGCAAAGCGTGAGATCGCTATCTTCTTCCCTGACCTGGCTTAGAAGCCAGCGCTGCGAGTAGCTTCACTGATCAAGTGCGGCGAGCTGCGAGGGTCGGCACTGCGAGAGCAGCTCCCAAAAGTATCGTCGCCGTTAGGCTTGGGATCGTCATGGCGACGATCGCGACAGGCCCCGCTTCGGTATTCCCCCGCCTGGAGCCGCTGCTTCCGCGGGTGAGCAAGCCCATCCAGTACGTGGGCGGAGAGCTGAACAGCGTGGTCAAGGACTGGGATTCGGTTGATGTTCGCTGGTGCCTCAGCTATCCGGACGCGTACGAGGTGGGCCTGCCCAATCAAGGCATCGCGATCTTGTACGAGGTCCTCAACGAGCACGATTGGATCCTTGCAGAGCGGACATATGCCGTGTGGCCTGACATGGAAGCCCTGATGCGTGAGCATGGCGTGCCGCAGTTCACCTTGGACTCCCACCGCCCCGTCGGAAACTTCGACGTCCTCGGACTGAGTTTTGCCACCGAGCTCGGCTACACCAACACGCTCACCGCACTGGACCTGGCTGGGATCCCGATCCATGCGCGAGGCCGCCGGGAACGCGACCCCATCGTCCTGGCGGGCGGGCATGCGGCATTCAACCCCGAACCCATCGCCGACTTCCTCGATGCGGTTGTGCTGGGCGACGGCGAGGAGATCGCACTGACGATCTCGGAGGTGATCAGGGAATGGAAGGCCGAGGGTAGGCCCAGCGGACGGGACGGTCTGCTGCAGCGGCTTGCCGCAGGTGGTGGGGTATACGTGCCGAAGTTTTACGACGTCGAATACCTGCCGGACGGCCGGATTCGTAGGGTTGCGCCGAATCGCGCCGGGGTCCCCTTCCGGGTTTCCAAGCACACACGCTGATGGACCTCGACAAGTGGCCGTACCCCAAGAAACCGCTGGTGCCGCTCGCCGAGACCGTACATGAGCGCTACGCGGTTGAGATCTTCCGCGGCTGCACCCGCGGCTGCCGCTTCTGTCAGGCCGGCATGATCACCCGACCGGTCCGGGAGCGCAGCATCGATGTGATCGGAGCGATGGTGCAGGGCGGTATCGAGGCGACAGGGCTAGAGGAGGTCGGGCTGTTAAGCCTGTCGAGTAGTGATCATTCCGAGATCGGCGAGATCACCCGCCAGCTGGCCGATCGCTACGAGGGCAGCAACGTTTCACTGTCCCTGCCGAGTACTCGAGTGGACGCGTTCAACGTGGACCTCGCCAACGAGCTGTCCCGCAATGGTCGCCGCTCCGGGCTCACGTTCGCGCCCGAGGGCGGCACCGAGCGGATGCGCAAGGTGATCAACAAGATGGTCACCGAAGATGATCTGATACGCACCGTCGCAGCGGCGTACTCACACGGCTGGCGGCAGGTGAAGCTGTATTTCATGTGCGGGCTGCCAACCGAAAACGACGAAGACGTGTTGGCGATCGCACAGCTAGCCAAGCGAGTGATCGCCACGGGGCGAGAAGTGAGTGGGCGGCGAGACATCCGGTGCACCGTAAGCATCGGCGGTTTCGTGCCCAAACCGCATACCCCGTTCCAGTGGGCCGCGCAGTGTGATCATGAAACCGTTGATGCTCGACTGATCAAGCTGCGCGACGCGATCCGAAGTGATCGACAGTACGGCCGGGCAATCGGTTTCCGTTACCACGACGGGAAGCCGAGCATCATTGAAGGATTGCTGAGCCGCGGCGATCGTCGCGTCGGCGCGATCATCGAGGCAGTCTGGCGCGATGGCGGCCGGTTCGACGGCTGGAGCGAGCATTTCTCCTACGAGCGTTGGGCGGCCTGCGCCGAGCGATGCCTGGACGGCAGCGGAGTCGATCTTGACTGGTACACCATCCGGGAGCGGGAGTACGCCGAGGTGCTGCCCTGGGATCACCTCGATGCTGGCCTGGACCGCGAGTGGCTCTGGGAGGACTGGCAGGACGCCTTGGATGAGGTCGAGGTGCAGGACTGCCGGTGGACGCCATGTTTCGAATGCGGGGTCTGCCCCGAGCTGGGCACCACCATCCAGATTGGTCCGACCGGTCGCAAGCTGCTTCCGCTAACACCAGTCGCCGATCTGTCTAGGACCAGTTGACCCGTGATACCTGGTCGTTGCCCCTCAATTTGCTGGGGCCTTCAGCCCTGATCAAACGGGCCAACGGACTCTAAGGACTCGCTGGTTCCGGCCGCTAGCTTCCCCGCATGGTCACCGACGACCAGGCTCGTGGTGGCCCTACCTCGGGAGATCTGCCAACCCCGCGAGTCTCCAGGATCACGCCGGATTCGCTCGAAGAGTTCCGGCGCAAGCTGTCCGCCGCGCTGCCGAAAAGACCGTGGACCCCAAGACCCTGGTCCAGGTCACTGCGCACCTACTGCCTGTCCTATCCCCAGAACGGAGTTCCTGATGACAGCAGCACCCTCCGCCACGCAACCCGATCGACGCACGCTTATGGTCGGGAAGGGTTGGATTCAAGCGGTCGCCTTGGTCGTGATCTTCGGCTTCTTCGTGATGGGCATCCTCGCCTATCGCACCTATACGCCGTCTATGGGCGTTGTAGCGCCAAGGCGGGCTGGCAAAGCGCCTAAGCTCCCCGCCATGTCCTGCCCGGTCAAGCACACCTGCACAACCTCGTTGCACGGCCGGGAGGCCACGCGGGAGATCGATCCGTGGCCGTACTCGGAGACCGGACGCTTCCACCGGGGATGGCCTGCTGCGTCGCGGTGATCGGTGTGCTGCTGCCGATCGGGATGCTGCTCTCACGGCCCACTGGAGGACCTCAACGAGCGGCTGCGGGAGCAGATCGCTCGCCAGACCACAATCTGGGGGGTCGAGGTGCGGCTGGTGGAGATCAAGGATGTCGAGATTCCCGAGGCCATGCAGCGCCGTGGCGCGGGAAGCGGAGGCCGAGCGGGAGCGTCGCGCCAAGATCATCAACGCTCGCGGGGAGCTGCAGGCGTCTGAGTAACTGCGTCAAGCCGCGGACACTCTGACCCCCAACCCGGCGTCGTTGCAGCTGCGCTATCTGCAGACGCTGCTGGAGCTCGGGGCGGACGGAACTCCACAGT
>JBKPBV010000083.1:0-4944 GCA_046727055.1 Actinomycetota bacterium
GTGACAACCCCAGACTCCATGGAGGAGCGGCAAGCCACTTCCCAGACGGCTCGAGCAGGACTGATGGCAAGAATCCCGCCATAGTCATCCAGATCGGCTTCGACGTCCTTGAGGACGACATGGTGGTTCGTCAGCGCCTTGCGACGGGACGCTCCCTGGTCCAGGCGCAGGATGTGGACGACTGATAGGTCCTGCTGATGGAGCGCGAAGCCGTGCAGCGCCGCTGCCGAAGCACCGGTGAGTGCCACGCGTCCCCTCTGAGCCGCCAATGCGGCGCGCGCGTGCAACAGATGCTTGCCGGCGTCATCGCAGCCCTCATAGATGTCGGCTGGGGCGTACATGCCTCGCCGAAGGCGCACGATCAGCCCCGCGCGCCGCGCCTCAGCCAGGGTTCGATCCGACTCGCCGCAATCAACCGCCTCAGCACGGCTGAAGATGCCGCCATTAACTCTGATTAGGTATCCGAGGTTCGTGTTCACGGCAGGAACTATCTAGCTCGGCAATCGCGGAAGGGAACACCTTCACGAGAATTTGTGGATAACTCTCTCTAGCCCCGCGCTGGAGGCAGGGTCCGCTCTGCACCCTTTGCAGCCGCCTCACACATGTTGCAACTTATGCAGAGTGACGGGAACGAACGTGCACGTGAGTTTCTGCAGCCTGATGGGCGTTAATGGGTAATCGCGCGCTACTTCGTGGCGCTACTTCGCGAGAGCCTGGTCCGCTGCCGCCGCCGCCTGTTCGGCCGAGAGCGCAGCCTGGCGCAGCTCCTGATAATGCTTCCGCGCGGCCCGGGCCGCCTCGCGAGCCTCCCGTTCGGCGGATTCGGTCTGCCGTAGCTGGCTCCGCAGCGACTCGACCTGGTCTGCGAGTGCGTCAGCACGCTCCGTAGCCGCCTCTGCCTCTGCCTCCGCTGACTCAGCGGCTTCACGAGCGGTCGCCGCCCGCTTCCGAGCTTCGGCTGCAGCCTTCTCAGCTTCCCTGCGCTGTTTCGCATCTGGCTTGGGTGACAGCGGTCCCGTAGCAGCTTCCTTGGACGGACTGGGTGCCTTGGCCGGAATGGACGCCTCCAGAGCAGACGCAAGATCAGTCGGCCCGAAACCGCCGTACGTGACGGCTTGAGTCACCCGTCCGGCGTTTACCAGGTCCCCGATCTCGGGGTCGCCCATTGCTGTCTGCAATGTCTGACTGACTTCTTGTAGCGCTCCGTCCGGCGCGCTGTACCCATGCTCACGGCCCAGCGCAACCGCGCGGCGCGCCAGCGCATCCACCGTCTTACGCCGCTCGGCGGAAAGGTCGCGCAGTTCGCCACCTGCCATTCGCTGCTGCGCCTCCTGAAGGGCGGCACCGAGTTCGAGGAGCGAACTGACACCGTCGGGTTCCGCGCGAGCAAGTAGGTTGATCAGCCAGGCGCTGCGGGTCGGTTTCCGGAGCCGGCCGATATCTGTGGCGAGCTGGCGGTCTTTTGCCTGCTTGGCCTCGGCAACCAGCTGCTGCCGTCGCTCAATGAAGTCATCGGGTGTGAGGGCGTAGAGCTCCTCGGCGGCAGTCTCGAGGTCCACGATGCATCGCTTGGTCGGTCAGGTCCAGGGCGCAGAAGCGAAGTTGATGATCGTATTGTCGATCAGCCGCGTTCCGCCGACGCGGGCTGCGACCACGAATGTGGCAGGTCCGACATGATCGTCTGGCGCTTCGGTGAATGTTGCGGGGTTGACGATGGTGGCGTAGTCGAGTTCAAAACACGGTTCAGCCTGAGCTCGATCCAACACCTCGTACGCCGCTGCTCGGGCCGAGGGAACCGAGCTTTGGGTTGCCGCCTTCTCCAGCGCGGCGGAGATGCTCCGTGCCACGGCGCGCTCGATGGCGGTGAGAAAGACATTGCGGCTGGAAAGGGCCAGCCCGTCGGGCTCTCTGACAATCGGCGCGGCGACGATCTCGATGGGGATGTTCAGGTCGCTCACCATGCGCTGGATGCACGCCAGTTGCTGGGCGTCCTTCTCGCCAAAGATCGCGACCTGCGGCTGGATGATGTTGAACAACTTGAGCACGACCGTAAGCACGCCGTTGAAGTGGCCGGGCCGGGAGTGACCCTCCAGCACCGACCCTAGGGCACCGGCGTTGACGGTGACCTGCCGCCCAGGCGGGTAAAGATCCCTGACGCTAGGCACGAAGACCACATCGACTCCGTCCGCTTCGCAGACTTGGAGATCATCTTCCAGGGGTCGCGGGTAGCGGGCGTAGTCCTCGCCAGGTCCGAACTGCAGCGGGTTGACGAAGATGCTGACAGCAAGGACATCGCCTCGCGATCTGGCCAACTTGATCAAGGAGCGATGACCGTCGTGCAATGCGCCCATCGTAGGGACAAAGGCAATCCGAGGGGCACCAGGTCCCTGGAGCGCGCCACGGAATTCGGAATATTCGGCGATGCTATTCGTGATCTTCATGACTTGGCCTCAGGAGTAGGAGTCGTCGAAGCGAACGTGTGCTCTTCGCTTGGGAAGATACCGTTTCTGACCTCGTCGACGTACGCGGCTGCCGCGTCGCCGATGATCTTGGCCAGATTGGCGTACTGCTTGACGAAGCGCTGCATCCTACCGCGCCTCAGCCCGGCCATGTCCTGCCAGACGAGGACCTGCGCGTCGCAGTGTGGTCCGGCGCCGATACCAACGGTCGGGATGTCGAGCTCGGCGGTCACCTCGCGTGCCAGGTCACCAGGAACCATCTCCAAAACCACGGCGAAGGCTCCTGCGTCCTCGACGGCGTGAGCATCGGCCAAAAGTCGCTGCGCGTCATCGCCGCGGCCCTGCACTCGATAACCGCCGAGTTGGTGTTCGCTCTGCGGGGTGAAGCCGATGTGGCCCATGACCGGGATGCCCGCGTCAGTTACCTTGCGGATTTGCGCTGCTACTCGCACCCCACCCTCGAACTTCACAGCGTGGCAGCTGCCTTCCTTCATGAAGCGGATCGAGGTCTCGAGGGCTTGCGAGGGCCCGCCTTCGTACGAGCCGAAGGGCAGATCCGCGATGACGAAGGCTCGCCTGGTGGACTTGGCCACAGCGCGGACCAGCGGCAGCAGCTCCTCAACGGTGACCGGCAGCGTGGTGTCATAGGCGTAAACATTGTTGGCTGCGGAGTCGCCGACTAGCAGCGCCCAGACCCCTGCCTCGTCGAACAATTCGGCGGTGTACTGGTCGTAGCTGGTTAACATCGCCCAGCGTTCGTGGCTGCGCTTGGCGTTGTAGAAGTCGGTGATGCGGATCCTGCGCACCGGCGCCGCTTCGAGGCGGCCTAACTCAAGAGGACTGGGCTCGGTCACTGGTTCAGCCTCACCTTGAAGAAACTAACGCATGGCCCCGCACCGCGGGTCGGGTCCCGGATCTCGCTGCGAGCCGCGGCTCAGAGCCGGGAGAGGACCAGCGAGGATCGGGTGCGAGAGACACCCGGATGGTTGCGGATGAGGCCGAGCACCTTCTCAAAGTGGGAGGTGTCAGCGGCTCGTACCCGCAAGATGCCGTCTGCTTCGCCGGTCACTGTGTACGCCTCGGCCACCTCTGGAATGCTGCTGACCATGTCCCTCATCCGGTCCGGCGGCACCCTGCCCTCGCAGTAGACCTCGACAAAAGCCTCAATCGTCCAGCCCAGAGACGCTGGCTCAATCTCGGCTGTGAAACGTCGGATGACGCCATTGTGGCGGAGCCGGTCGACACGCCTTTTGGTGGCTGCAGTGGAGAGCCCGACCTGATGCCCCAGCATGGCGAAGCTCTCGCGGCCGTGGCTTGTGAGCCGCGCAAGGATCTTGTGATCGATTTCATCAAGACGCAACACAGTCTCCTCGTTTTCATTGATCACACTATCGGACTTGCGCCTTCTCGGACCCTACGCTTCAAGGGTGACAACCACGGTGCTGAACCACAGTGGGCATCCTTTGCGTCGTGCCCGGCTTCGGCATTATCTGATGTGCCCGCCGACGTACTTCGACGTGGCCTATTCGATCAACCCGTGGATGGATCCGAACGCCCCCCTCGACAGCGTCCTGGCGGTCCGGCAGTGGTCAGGGCTCGTTGACGCATACCGGGCGACTGGTCATCAAGTCGACCTTCTGGAGCCGCTGCCCGACCTGCCGGACATGGTGTTTGCCGCGAACGGTGCCACGGTGGTGGCCGGCCACACTCTTCCCGCCCGGTTCGCCAACCCGCAACGTGAGGCAGAGGCTGCGGTGCACGCGGCATGGCACAGGCGGAACGGCATCTTGTACGGCGGCGGTGAGATGCCGCAACCGGTCGCGATCAATGAAGCCGAGGGTGACTTTGCTGTGCTTTCGCGAAGGATCCTTGCCGGCTTTGGCTTTCGGACAACCCCGGAGGCTCATCGCGAGCTTGCCACGCTGACCGACCGCGAGGTGATCAGCCTGGAGCTGATCGACCCTCGGCTGTTTCATCTTGATCTTGCTCTGGCCGTGCTCGACGATGAGCGTGATCACATCGCCTATTACCCTGACGCGTTCAGTCAGCCGAGCCGTCGGTTGCTGGCCGAGCTGTTTCCCGATGCCCTGATAGCGACGGAGCACGACGCGTGCGTATTCGGACTCAATGCGGTCAGCGACGGCCTACATGTCTTCATCCCCGCGGGTGCGGGCCAGTTGCGCGAAGGGCTGGCGGCTGCTGGCTACTGGCCGATCTCGGTGGACCTCAGCGAGCTGATCAAGGGCGGCGGCGGCGTGAAGTGCTGCACCCAGGAGATCAGGTATGCCCCGGTCGCGGCTGCCCGTCCGGATCTCGTGCTCGACCACCGATTCCCGCGCTCATCAGGAGGATCATCGTGATCACCGTGGACCAGACCCTTACGCGCGCCGGCCAGTTGCTGCAGATTGAGGAGGAGCGCGTCGCTCACAACTACCAGCCGCTCGATGTTGTGGTCTCAGGCGGTACGGGCGCGGTGTTGACCGAC
>JBKPBV010000084.1:0-11629 GCA_046727055.1 Actinomycetota bacterium
CTCCCCAGACTCCCAGGCCGCCTTCCCAGATCTTCAGTGCATTCAGCGGTTGCCGACCTGGGCCGAAGTAGAGCTGGTAGTCGGTGATCACGTGATAAAGGCGCGCCCCCACGATCCCGAAGGGCACGCCGACCACGACCATCAGCTCCATGCTGTCCGCCGTGCCGCCTCGGGCTTGCCAGCGACGCGTCGCGATGATCAAGGCGACGACGATCCCGGCAATGATGCAGAGCGCGTACGCGCGAAGCGGGAAGGCACCTATGTACCAGATGCTCGTGCGGGGGCTTGGGATGGACAAGACGGCGTGCGCCCACGTGGCCGTCACCACAGAGTCCCCATGACGCACACCCCTTCTTCTTCCTTCGCCACCTCGTGACCGGCAACCTACGCTAGCTCAGGTCGTTTTTGATTGCGGATCGCGCCTTGGAGCGCGATCCGTTTTGACTGCTCCGCTCGCTGCTTAGCTTGTTACTTCTGGGCTGCGTCGCTGATCATCGCCTGGAGTGCTTCCGGAGTCAGCGTCGCGATATCGACTTTCTTGCCGTTGATCAGCATCGTGGGGGTCTGAACAACGCCGCGCTTTTCAGCGGCCGCGTCGATCGAGATCACCCAGTCGGCATGCGTTTTGTTCGTCACGCAGGTCTGGAACGCGTCCGAAGGCGATCCGCCGGCCTTGGCTGCCAGCTCGATCAGCTGCTCATCGTCCCATTGCAGGGTGTGGTTGGCGAACAACCCGAGGTAATAGTTCTGTCCGAAGCCAGCTTCAGCCGCGCAGGCCATGGCATTTGCGGCTGCCGCTGAGCCTTCGTCGATGAAGGCCATTGGATAAAACTCGAGTCGTGCTCCCCCACTCTGCTGAGCTTGCGTGATCACCGGCCCGAACTGTTCCTCGAACTCGGCGCAATGGGGGCAATGGAAGTCTTCGTACAAGGTGATGGTGACCGGCGCGTCGCTGGTGCCAAGGACGATCGGTCGCCCGTCGCTGATGATGACTGGGCTGGCCGACGCCGAGCTGGAAGGCGCGGCCGCTGGGGATCGGTTGGTACGCCAGGCCTGGAATCCGATCCCGGCGGCAACGACGAGCAAGACGAACCCCGCAATCACCGCGATCAGGATGCGGCGGTCGCGCTTGCGGGCTGCAGCTTGCTCAGCGGCTAGGCGGGCACGCTCGCGGGCGTTCATGTTCTTGGGACTGCTCATGTAGATGCGCGATTCATCGGGCACTGCTCGCGCGACCGACGCTCGCAGCGCGGTTCAGGGTAAACCGATCCAGTGCGAATCGGCTGTGTGGCTGCAACACCAGCCACAAAGCAAGCAGCAGCAGGCCTATATCGCGAACAATCTCGATGCCATAGGCGCTTTGCCCCGGGGCCACCTCGCCGCCTCCCCCGAAACATCCGCAGTCAATGCTCAGGCCGCGCGCCGCCGCGGAGACGACGGCGGCGATGAAGATCAACATCAGTACCGCACTCGCTGCCGCGACGATTCGGGTGGCGATGCCGGCAAGCAGCAGCACCCCAAGAGCGATCTCCACAAAGGGAAGGCCCCAGCCAACGAGGGTCGCCAGTGAGGTGGGAAGCAGTCGGTAGGCACGCACGGCAGCAACCGCGGATTGAGGATCGATGACCTTGAGCCCTCCAGCGACCAGGAACACCCCACCGAGCACAATCCGCGCCCCGGTGGACACCCAGGAGGCTGCTGCGGCGAATCGCGGTTCGGTGGCGACAGGAGCGATCAACGCGAGCGTTCCACCAATATGGCGAAGTCATGCTTGAGCGCAGCAATTGATGTTCCTGGTGTCCAGAGCACGACACCTGAGTTGCGACTGAATCCGATAACTTGCGCCGAGTGCCCCACTTCGTAGCCTCCACTGGGAAGCTTCTTCATGCCTTCGATCTCCACCCCCACCTCGCTGGCCGCGCGCTTGATGGTCGACAACGGGCCGGTGAGGCCGGCAAAAGAGGTATTGAAGCGATCGAGATGGCGCCGGATCTGCTTTTCCTTGTCGCGAGCCGGGTCGGTGGTCACGAAGATCAGCTGAATCTGGTCACGGTCCGCTGGTGTCAGCCGCTGCAGGGCCAGCGTGACGTCCGAGAGCACGGCGATGCAAACATCGGGACAATGGGTGTAGCCGAAGAAGAGCAAAGTGACGGGCTTGGACGGCGTGGTGGCGAGGTTGTAAGGCCGCCCCGAAGTGTCGGTCAGCGAAATCTCTGGCATGGCGTATGGCTCGGGTAGCGAGGATCCGCCGATGTAACCGGCCGGATCGGCGTTCCGATAGGCGCTCGGCGTGCTGGGCGCCGCCGTGCAGCCGGAGAGGTAGAGCAGGAGACTGAGGGCCAGCACGGAGCATGCTGTGACGCCGGATCGTACGGTGCGGCTCACGTCCCGACTAACCCAGGCGATCGCTGTGAAGTTCCCGATTCTGTTGGACCAGCCGAGGGGGCTGGCGAAAGTTCGCTCTCAAGCCGGCCGCGGTCGGCGCGTACGCCGGCTGCGAGATCTGCAACCAAGGCGCGCAACCCGGTCAAATCCGCAGGTCGCCCAGCGTCTTCGGCGTCGAGCAGGGTCTTAACCAGCGCAGAGCCCACAATCACCAGATCAGCGAATCTCGTCACCTCATGAGCTTGCGCCCCATTGGAAACGCCCAGGCCGACGCCCACCATCGCGGCCGAATCGACCTCACGCACCCGCCGCACCAACTCGGGCGCGGCCGCTGAGGTCTGGGTCCGTGGCCCGGTGACCCCCATAAGCGAGGTGGCATAAACCCAGCCGCGGCAGGCCGCCACAGTAGATCTGAGGCGATCCTCAGTGGAGGAGGGCGAAACCAGGAAGATCCGGTCCAAGCCGTGGGCATCAGAAACCGTGACCCACTCCCCCGCCTCATCCGGCGTCAGGTCGGGGGTGATCGCCCCCGCACCACCTGCCGAGGCAAGATCGCGAGCAAACCGGTCCGCGCCGTAGCGCTCAATGAGATTCCAGTAGGTCATCACAACCGCCGGCGTACCGCGGCTCGCCACGGCTTCCACGGCAGTGAAAACATCTCGGGTCCGTACGCCTCGCTGGAGAGCCTTGGTTCCGGCCCGTTGGATCGTCACGCCGTCCATCACCGGATCGCTGTACGGCATCCCGACTTCGACCAGGTCGACGCCCTCGGACACGCCGTCTCCGGTGAGCGCCTGAAGGGCCTGCAGCGAAATGTCCACTGTCGGGTAGCCCACGTGAAGGAATCCTGCCAACCCTCCGCGCCCATGGGCTCGGACTTGCGACAGCCGCAGCCCGGTGTGCCCGGGGTCGATGCTCATTATTTCGGGCTCATTATTTTGTGCTCACCGCTCGGCCCGCTGCCGGTCGAGGTACCCGCGGACTCGACTGAAATGCCGGTGGTATCCAGACCAAACCAGGTGATTGCAGTATCCACGTCCTTGTCGCCGCGGCCGGAAAGGTTGATCAAGATCAACGGGCGCTCGCCGGAATGGGTAGTTGGCAGCCGCGGGGCCAGTCTGAGCGCTCCGGCCAGGGCGTGCGCGGACTCGATCGCCGGAACGATACCTTCGGTGCGAGACAGCAACTGGAAGGCCTCCATTGCCTCGGCGTCGGTGATCGGCTCGTAGTGAGCACGCCCAACCTCGGCGAGCCAGGAGTGTTCGGGTCCCACCCCCGGATAGTCGAGTCCAGCCGAGATGGAGTGGGACGGCATGGTCTGACCGTCCTCGTCTTGGAGTACGAAGGTTCGCATTCCATGCAGCACGCCGACCTCCCCCGCCGAGATCGTTGCGGCGTGCCGGCCCGTCTCGATGCCCTCACCACCTGCCTCGAAGCCGTACAGCGCGACGCCGCTGTCGGCGATGAAGTCGGCAAAGATGCCCAGCGCGTTGGAACCGCCACCGACACAGGCGGCCACTGCGTCCGGCAGCCGACCGTAACGATCCAGGACCTGGGCCCGGGCCTCGGTGCTGATCACCCGCTGAAACTCGCGGACCAACATCGGGAAGGGATGCGGGCCAGCAACCGAACCGATCAGGTAATGGGTGTTGTCGACGGTGGCGACCCAGTCGCGCAGCGCGTCGTTCATGGCGTCTTTGAGGGTCTGTGTACCGGACTCCACCGCGATCACCTCGGCCCCCAGCAGCCGCATCCGGGCGACGTTGAGCGCCTGCCGCTCGGTGTCGATCTTGCCCATGTAGATGGTGCAATCGAACCCGAAGAGCGCGGCAGCGGTGGCAGCCGCCACCCCGTGCTGACCGGCGCCGGTCTCGGCAATCACTCGCGTCTTCCCCATCCGCCGGGTGAGCAGGGCTTGGCCGAGCACATTGTTGATCTTGTGCGAGCCGGTGTGGTTCAGATCTTCACGCTTCAGCACGATGATCGGGAGGCGACCGGTCGGGGTGCGAGCAGCCTGCTCGCTGAAGCGCTTCGCCTCGGTGATGGGGCTCGGCCGTCCGGTGTAGTCGGTCAGCAGCTCACTGAGTTCGGCCTTGAAATGCGGGTCGGCCATAGCCGCGTGGAATTCCTGCTCCAACTGCAGCAGCGCTGCGTATAGCGCCTCAGGAACGAATCTGCCGCCGAACCTCTCGAAATGGCCGCTGGCATCCGGCAGGGAGGCACCACCGAGCGGCGGCAGCCCGGAGGTCGCGCCCGGCTGCGGCGACAGCCCGGAGGTCGCTAGGGACTGCCTTGACAACTCGTTTCCTTACTCTTTGGTGATCGCTCGCGCAACGCCGACGCTCACGATCTCAGGGAGGCTGTGAAGTGCACGTGCGGTAACGGACCAGGGTCTAGGGCTTGTGGACCGCTGGGTGCGATCCCGCGGCCACCAAGTCCGCCACACCGCTGCGTGGATCCCGACCGGTTACCAGTGCCTCGCCGACCAGCACCACATCCGCGCCGGCCCGGGCCAAGTCGATCACATCGCGCGGTCCGCGTACGCCCGACTCCGCTATCCGGACAATGCCGTTCGGAATCAGCGGCGCCAGCTTTGCGAAGATCGCCGGATCGACTTTGAGTGTCTGGAGGTTGCGCGAATTGACGCCAATGATCGAGGCGCCGGCGTCCACCGCCCGTCGTACCTCGTCGGCGGTGTGCACCTCGACCAACGGAGTGAGCCCAATGGAACGAGCCCGCTCGACCAGCGACACCAGTTCCGGGTCGGATAAAGCGGCCACGATCAGCAACACCAGATCGGCTCCCGCGGCACGTGCCTCGAAAAGCTGGTACGCGGTAACGACGAAATCTTTGCGGAGAACCGGAATGTCCACCGCGCAGCGTACCCTGACAAGATCATCCAACGACCCGGCGAAGTGCCGCTGTTCGGTCAGCACAGAAATCGCGGCCGCACCACCGGCCTGGTACTCCACCGCAAGCCCCGCCGGATCGGCGATTTCGGCTAGTGACCCTTTACTGGGGCTGGACCGTTTGACCTCGGCGACCACAGCAACCCCGGGGCCGCGGAATCTCGGCATCGGATCGATGGCCGGGTCGATGTGCTGACATCTCTCTTTCAACCGGTCCAGTGGAACTCGGGTCTGCTGAATGGCCAGATCCTCTCGGACTCCGGCGATGATGTCGTCTAAGGCTCCCACGGTTCAGACCGATCAGTGGGCGCCGTAGCCCATGCGCTGCAGGACCACTGTCACAATGATGGCTACCGCGGCCAAGGCGACGGAGACCCAGAACAGCGGCCAGTTCTGGATTACGACCGCGATCCCGCCGATGATGAACGCGACCATGGCGACTGTTGAGCCGGTCCAAGCGGCAACGGTACGGCCGTGATGCACATGCTTGCCGCGCCGGTTGACCGGACTTATCAGGTCTGAGTGCTGCTGTGTGCCTGCCATGGCTCCCTCGTTTCTGCCGATCGGGATCTGCATTCTGAGCACATACCGTCAGGACTGCGCTACTCCCGGCGCTCCCCCCGACCGCGCTGTACCTTGCCGGGCACCTGGCTTCTGGGCGACCAGGGTAACTGTCGCGCCGGTTCGGTGCCATCCATTGTGTCTCCTGTCCTTCGATCGCGCACCTCGGGGTCTGTCACTGTCGGCGTGTCGGGATCACGGGTCTTCCGGTCGTCCGTCTGTCGTTCAGCTGCTCGCGCATCGCGCGGTGAATCCGCCGCCGTCGTCGTCGCTCGCGGAGGAAGAACGCCTCCGCTCACTCCTCCTCCGTGCGACGGCGCGCGATTTCCGACGCTCGCATCTGTGGCCGTTGGATCGACTCCTGCATCCAGTGCCTTCCATAGTTCAGCCGAGTCGTCGTCGGAGGCACCAGCCTCCCCCTGGCTCGGCTGGGCCTGGTAACGGTCGGAGCGGGCTGGCCAGCGGCCCGCGGTGATCATGGTCACTGCGGCGCCGGCAGCGATCAGAACTCCTGAAAGGGCATGGACCCAGGGCCAGACGGTCGCACTCAGGTTGAGGGCGTCGACCAGGCTGGCCTCCGGTACCTGGCTGCGGACCGTCTCGGGGTTGGGCTGGCGCCGGAGTCCTCCGGCGAGGGCAATCCCTAGCCCGACTAGCAGTAACAGCGTGCCGATTAAGCGTCTGCCTCGGGCGCGCAGGGCCAAGATCAGCAGGGTTCCGGCGAGAACGACAATCGCGAGTGCCTGACTCAGCCCCCCGGTTGCCTCGGTTCCGGTGATCTTCGCGACCACCCCTTCTCCCACGGCCTGCCACCACGGTTGCCCGCTGGCAATCAGCGCCAACGCGGTGCCGCCGAGCAGGCAGCCGAATGCCAGCCCGCGACGGCTCATCTGCCCTTCACCCTGATTCTCACCCCGCCTTGGCCCCGGCCCCGGCGAGTGATGCAGCTGGCTTGGCGGCTACGAAGCTCTCGGCCACAGAGATGGCCTGCACTACGGCGGCGGCCTTGTTCTGGGTTTCCTGGTCCTCGGTTGGTGGGTCAGAGTCGGCCACGATTCCGCCACCGGCCTGCACGAAGGCGACGCCGTCACGCAATACTGCCGTACGGATTGCGATGGCGGCATCGGCATCACCAGCAAAGTCCAGATATCCCACGACCCCGCCGTAGAGACCCCGGCGGGAAACCTCGAGCTTGTCAATGATCTCCATCGCGCGGACCTTGGGCGCACCCGACAGCGTTCCAGCTGGGAAGGCCGCGAGGACCACATCGAGCGCGGAGCGGTCCTCCGCAATGGTGCCGGTGACCGTCGATTCGAGATGCATGATGTGGCTGTAGCGGCGGACTTCCATGAACTCCACCACTTCCACAGTGCCCGGCTGGCAGACCCGACCAAGGTCGTTGCGGCCGAGATCGACCAGCATGACGTGCTCGGCGCGCTCCTTCGGGTCGGCGAGCAGCTCAGCCTCCAATGCGGCATCCTCGACTGGAGTTGCGCCGCGCGGCTTCGAGCCGGCAATCGGATGGGTCACTGCTGTCGTGTTCTTGACCGTGACGAGTGCCTCCGGCGAGGACCCGACGATGTCGAAACCGTCGAGCCGCAGCAGGTACATGTAGGGACTCGGGTTCGTCAGCCGAAGCACGCGGTAGACGTCGAGCGCGTCAGCTGTCGTGTCGACCTCAAACCGCTGGCTGACAACGATCTGGAATGCCTCGCCCGCCTTGATCTCCTCGACCGCGGAGCTGACAGCCCCTTGGTACTCCTCAGGCAGGCGCTGCCGCCGGATGGGAAGGATGGCCTGATCGAAGCTGGCCGACACCACACCTGCGGGGGTGGGCTGGATGAGGAGTTC
This sequence comes from Actinomycetota bacterium, assembly GCA_046727055.1. Classification (GTDB taxonomy): domain Bacteria; phylum Actinomycetota; class Actinomycetes; order Propionibacteriales; family Propionibacteriaceae; genus Microlunatus. The sequence continues at coordinate 7,707 of JBKPBV010000084.1, forward strand.
GGTCATGGAGTCAATCCGAGCCACGGCGTCGGCGTACGCCTCATCAACTCGCTCATCGGTGTTGTCGAAGTTGATCGCATTGGCGACCAGCCAGACCTCACCGTTGTGGTGATCAAGGACGGCAAGATCCGAAGCCAGCAGGAAGGCGAGTTCGGGAATCTTCAAATCGTCGACGCAGGTGTCAGGCAGCCGCTCCACACGGCGTATCGCGTCGTAGCTGAGATAACCAACCAGGCCGGAAGTGAATGGCGGTAGGCCTTCTCCTCGGGGGGTATGCAGCAACCGCAGCGTCTCGCGTACGGCGGCCAATGGATCGCCGCCGGTCGGCAGCCCGACCGGGGCATGGCCTCTCCAGACGGCTTGGCCATCCTGTTCAGTGAGGGTTGCCGCGGCGCGAACTCCGACGAAGGAGTAGCGGGACCAGACGCCCTGCTCAGCTGACTCCAGCAGGTACGTGCCCGGCTGGTTCCGGGCAAGCTTGCGATAGAGCCCGATAGGCGTCTCGGCGTCGGCGAGCATCCGGCGGCAGACGGCTATCACGCGACGCTCCACAGCCAGCTTGCGGAACTCTTCCAGCGTTGGGGAATATTCGCTCAACGCTCGGCTTCCTCAGCCTGCTGGGCAACGACCGCGGGCAGCTTGCGAGCGTCGAAGCAGCTACGCGCGCCGGTATGGCACGCTGCACCTTCCTGGTGCACCCTGACCAGCAAGGTGTCGCCGTCGCAGTCGAGCCGGACTTCGCGTACCCACTGCCGGTGACCACTGGTCTCACCCTTCACCCAGTGCTCCCCACGACTGCGCGAGAAGAACGTGGAGCGCCCCGTCGTCAGGGTCTTGTGCAGCGCCACATCGTCCATCCAGCCCACCATGAGCACCTCTCCAGTGCTGTCCTCCTGGATGACGGCCGTAACCAGTCCAGCCGCATCGCGCTTGAGTAGCGAGGCGACTTCAGGATCAAGAGTGCTGCCGGCGACAGCCGGCGCTGGGTCGGTCACCTGACCATTGTTCCAACATCGGCCCACACCGACGAATGCGGAGTGTACCTGGCGGTGCCGCTACGATGGACGCTCGTGACGTTTGCCAGGTCCGAACGGGCCGAGCTCTGCGACCTGCTCGACAAGGTCGGACCGCACGCACCGACATTGTGTGAGGGCTGGGACACGCACGACCTGGCAGCGCACCTGTGGATCCGCGAAACTGACCCTGTAGGAGCGAGCGGCATCGTCGCAAAACCACTCTCCAGCCTTTACGAACGCCGCATGGCTGAAATCAAGCAGAGGTGGGAATACTCCGAGCTGGTCGATCGGGTTCGGCGGGGGCCGGCGCGTTTCTCGATCTTCGCTATCCCAGGTGTCGACGAGGGAGCCAACACCACCGAGTTCTTCATCCACCATGAGGACGTACGCCGGGCTGGGGACACCCCGCAGACCTCCCGGCACCTCGGCGATGATGTCGAGGAGTGGATGTGGCGACGGCTCAAGCTGCTGGGTCGCGCCTGGTTTCGCCGTGTCCAGGTTGGCGTCGTCCTCGAGCGCCTGGGTTCCGCCGATGAAGATGGCGCGCCCGAGACAATCCGGGCAGTAAGCGGCGCCTCGACCGTCACCCTTGTCGGCAACCCGAGCGAGCTGATGCTGTATGCCCACGGCAGGATCAGCGTCGCAGAGATCAAAATGGTCGGAGAACCGGAGGCGATCGAGATCTTGAACTCGGCCGACCTGCGGACGTGAGACCTGTTTTGTACACGCAGGCGAGACTGTGGTCGTGACCCCAACATCGATGCCGCCAAGGCATCGGGGGCTCCGCTCCTCCTTGGCGGCTGCCTGCGGTGCACTACTTTTGGTCACCGGTTGCACCAATGCGGCCAACGAACCGAGCCCCGAGACTCGTACGGCCGGGCCGACGGCTGCAACCTCAGCACCGCCGTCAAGTCCGGATCCCAGCAGTCCAGGACCAAGCAGCCCAACGCCCAGCACCATCCGGTCCCGCGGCGAGCCTCGCGCCCGGGAGATCGCTTCCGATCTCGAAGCTCCTTGGGGTCTGGTCACTCTGAAGGACGGCAGCTTCCTCATGAGTGAACGCGACAGTAGGAGGATCGTCCGCGTAAGTGACGGTACGACGTCGCACGTCGGGACCATTGACGAAGCTGATCCGGCCGGTGAGGGCGGCCTGCTTGGCCTGGCCATTACCGAGGATGAAAAGACTGTCTTCGCGTACTACACCGCTACCCAGGACAATCGGATCGTCTCGATGAGCTGGAACGGCAGGGACCTAGGCGCGCCAAAGGTCATTCTCCGTGGCATTCCCAAGGCTTTCATCCACAACGGCGGCCGTCTCGTGATTGGGCCGGACGGTTATCTCTACGTCGGGACCGGCGAAAGCGGAGATCGAGGGCTGGCGCAGGACAAGGACTCCCTCGGCGGGAAAATCCTAAGGCTCAGACTCGACGGCAGACCCGCGCCAGGCAACCCGTTCGACAATGAGGTTTACAGCTACGGCCACCGCAACGTTCAAGGGCTCGCGTTCGACGATGATGGCCGCTTATGGGCCAGCGAGTTCGGCCAGCAAGCCTGGGACGAACTGAACTTGATCAGAGAAGGAGCAAACTACGGCTGGCCGGAGGTTGAGGGCTCCGGCCAGGTCCGAGGAATGACCAATCCAAAGGTTGTCTGGCGGACCCGAGATGCCTCGCCCTCCGGGTTGGCGTACTGGCAGGGTGAGCTTTGGATGGCGGGACTGCGCGGCGAGCGGCTCTGGGAGATTCCACTTGATGGCACCTCGACGCGTGATCCAATCGCGCATTTCAGAGGCGATTACGGTCGGCTGCGAACCGTCGTCGCTGCCCACGATGGGAACAGCCTGCTGCTCAGCAACTCCAACACCGACGGAAGAGGCGATCCGACACGAGATGACGACCGATTGTTCCGGGTTACGCGATAACCGAACATGCGGTCCAAGGTGGCACGGATAACGAGCTTGATCGTCGGCGGACTGGCCGTTCTCGTCGGTGGAGTCTGGATCGGTCAGGGGGCCGGCTTCATCAAGGGCAGCTTCATGACCGGCAGCCAGACGTGGCTCGCCGTTGGGGTGCTGTGCCTCGCCGCGGGACTGCTGTTGATCTTCCTCGCTCTAAGGCGGCGTCCTGGAGGGGCCTGATCTGCCGACGCCGTCGGCACGACAATCTCGCGCCCCGTCTGTGGCCTGCCTCATGAGGAAACAGTTCAACTGGCTGGCAGTTGCCGTTCTGGTGAGCCTGGTGTACAAGCCTGGCTCCATGACGGCCGGGCTTGCTACCAAGACCCTCTCGTGGACGGTGATCGTCCCTGTGCTGGCCAGCGTCGCTGGTGGTGGCGCTGGTCGCCGTAGTGGGTCTGGCGAAGGTCGAGACACCCGCAATCAAAGCTGGTGTCGCCACGGTCGGGTTTCCTCCCTCCTTCGTCGGCGTGGTGATCGCGCTGCTGGTCTTGCTGCCTGAGACGCTGGCCGCGGCACGGGCCGCTAGTCGAGATCGAATCCAGACCAGCCTCAACCTCGCATTTGGGTCCGCCATGGCCAGCATCGGATTGACGATCCCGGCCATCGCCGTCGCCTCGATTTGGCTCGAGGGACCGTTGATTCTGGGACTCGATGCCACCCAGATGGTGTTGTTGGCAGTGATCGTGGTCGTTGGGATTCTCATAGTGGTTCCGGGACGGGCAACGCGGCTGGAGGCCGCGGTCCACCTGGTTCTGCTGGCCGCATTCCTCTTCCTCGCGGTGAACCCGTAAAGGCCCACCCCGAACCCTGACGTTTGCCATCTCGAGACGGCTCGCATGGCGAGAGATGCGGACTAGGACAATGGTTTGCCGTCACAAGACGGCTCGCATGGCTAGAGATGCGGACTAGGACAATGGTTTGCCGTCGCAAGACGGCTCGCAGGGGTGAAA
>JBKPBV010000085.1:0-12076 GCA_046727055.1 Actinomycetota bacterium
TCGTGATGGCTTGTGACAAAGTACGGCTCCAGCTCCGGTGCGAGCTCGAGGTAGGCGTGCCGTAGCCGGTTCATGCCGATCACGAGCCAGGCGTCCTCGATATCGGCCTCGACCAGGCGGAAGTACGTTGCCACGCCAACGAGTAGGACGACCGGCAGGACCAGCAGCGCGAACGTCCTGAAGCCCTGCCCGAAGCCGGTCGCGTTCGCCACCAGCGAGAGTGCGATGACGGTAGCCGAAAGAACGGTCAGATACGTGCCGGTACGGCTGAAGATCTCGTTCCAGGTCATGCTGCGGGTGGCCAGCAGGCTCCAATGCTCAGTCGCCAGGAACTGCGCATGCGGTGTGTTCCCGCTGGCATCGAGGCCGCCGAGGGATGGCGGCGTACGAACCGGCGGCCGCTGCCTCATCCGATCTCCCATAGGTCGTATTGCCCTTCCGTGCCGCCGTCCCCGCCTCAAGATCAACCGCACCTGGCACTGGGCACACACGTGGTCGCGCAAGCCTTCGACCGGCTGCACGCCCTGCCGCCCCCACCCAACAACCCCGAGCCTACGCGCTCGGCGGTCATGATCGCGGTCGCACTTGGTGTTCGGGTCGTGGCGGTCGACCTCTCGCAGGCCGCACGGCGCGGGCGAGAATATGGCTAACGGTGCTAGCGGTGGCGCTCTGGCGTAGGCCGACGATCAAAGACCGCGACGCAGACCTGGAGGATGGTACGAGGGCGTCTGCTCTTCGAGCACCTGGTTCTTGAGATCTACTGACGTATCGAGGTAGGTCACGAGTTGGCCCTTCCGCCCGCCAGGTCATGGGTCATAGCGAGCCTGGTGGGGCCGTCGCGTCGTCGGGGCCTAGGTCAATTGTCGTCGGCTGAAGCGACTTGGTGCTAACGAGCGTCCCAGGGAGGCGCGGCATGAGAAGTCACCGGGCGATCTCCGATGCGTAGCTGCTCGACCGGTCACTTGACGTGAAGCCGACTTCAAGTGGCAGCATGGCCGACACGCCCTGAAAAGAGGAATCCGTGGAACAGCGCCGCGTCGTGGTCATCGGCGCTCCTTCAGGAGCCGGCGCCTGCGGTGTCGGCCAGGAGCAAACGCCAATGGCGATCCGCGCCGCAGGACTCATCGACCAGCTCGGCCGGGTGGGGTTCCAAGTGGACGATCTCGGGGACTCCCCGGTCGTCCCCTGGCGGCCTGACCGAGCCAACCCACGAGCCCAGAACCTCCACGCCGTCCTGGAAACGGTCCAAACAACGACCAAGCGTGTCGCCGACGCCCTGGTGCAGCGCGACCGCCTCGCCCTCGTGCTGGGCGGCGACTGCACGGTCGGGATCGGGACAGTCGCCGGGATCCAGCAGGCCATCGGGCCGGTCGCCCTCGCCTACTTCGACCTACATTCCGACCTCAACACACCCGCGAGCGCCAGCGACGGAGCCCTGGACTGGATGGCCCTGGGCCACATGCTCGCGGTCGACGGCGCAGAGCCGACCCTGACGGCAGCGGCCGGGAACGCCCCCCTCCTCGACCCCGGCCAAGTCGTGCTCTTCGCCCATGCAATGTCCCACTCCACCCGATTCGAACGAGAGCAGATCGAGCGGCTGGGCCTGGCCCGCGTGGCATTGGAAGGGGTCAGAGGCGACCCGGAGGGAGCCGCCAGCCAGGCGCTCCAACTCCTCGCCAACCGGTCCGACCACTACGCCATCCATCTCGATGTCGACGTCGTCGACTTCACCGACGCTCCGCTCTCTGAGCATCCCTCGCGCAACACGGGGCTGAAGCTCGACCAGATGCTCCGAGCGCTGAGGGTCCTGGCCTCGGGTCCTGGTCTGGTCGCGATCACCCTCGCCGAGCTCAATCCCCACAACGCCGCGGCCGACAACGGGTTGCTGGAGCGCTTCGCCGCCGCACTTGCTGACGCCATTCGTTGACTGCACCCACCGCCGTCTTTCCAAAGTTCCTGGTTGAACCAGTTACCCAGCGGTCGATCGCCTGCGCTGGCACGAGGCCCGGCGCAACGGCATCGGCGAACGCCGACAGCTTCACCTGAGGCCGTTTGGCCAGATCCTGCCGCGCATCGCCCTGGCGTTGGCTGCTGCCACGGCTCTGGCGTGGTGGTGGTCCCGGCGCCGCGGCGTACCGCGTCGACCCGGTCACCGCGCTACCGCCCCGGCACGCCTTCTTCGCGCAATCAGACACCGTGCCCATCGACCAAGCCGTCGGTCAGATCGGCGCCGAACCCGTCGCGCCGTACCTGCCGGGCATCCCGGTGCTCGCGCCGGGCGAAAAGATCACCCCTGCCACCTCGCGGCGCTCGACCGGGCCCATGCGGCCGGCGTCCGGATCGCCTACGCCGACCCCTCGCAGGCCACCCTGAGAGTAGTCAGGGAGAGATACGCGCCGAGTGAAGGCGATAGCGAGCGAATTCGCCCGACTCGTCTCGTACCAGCAAGCTCTGCGAACCGCCCACTCTTGCCGCTGATCGGTACCCAACAGCCAAGGACCGAGTGCCTGCCCTGACAACGCCAAGGTATGGCTGTGAGCCGCTCGCGGGGCGGGCCAGAGTGGCGCAGCCCAGCTCGGCGTGTGAGCGCACCGGCGTATCGAGCCCACGGGCGGGGGCTATGTCAACACTTGGTATCAAAAGCGGGTCGACTGCTGCTGCTGCTGTAGAACGAGCGAATGCGTGCGGTTGTCTTCGACGTGGTCGGTTCACCACTCCGCGTTGCCAATGTGCCGCGTCCCGAATGTCCACGTGCCGGTGTTGTGATCGAGGTCAAGGCGACGGGAATCTGTCGATCTGACTGGCATGCTTGGCGCGGCCACGAGGTGGTTCCGCTGCCACATGTGCCGGGTCACGAGTTCTCCGGAGTTGTGAGTGAGACGGGCGCCGAAGTATCAGCGTTCTCGGTGGGGGATCGGGTCACAGTGCCGTTCGTGAACGGGTGTGGGCAATGCGACTGGTGTCGGGCTGGGCAGGCTCAAGTCTGCCCTCATCAGACCCAGCCGGGGTTTACCCACGCTGGCTCCTTCGCTGAACAGATCGCGATCGGCGCCGCCGACTTCAACCTAGTCCGGCTTCCTGATGCGGTGGATTTCGTCACGGCCGCGGTTTTGGGCTGCCGCTTCGCCACCGCCTTTCACGCGCTCACCGCGCAGGCCCAGCTCAAGCCGGAGGAATGGCTTGCGGTATTCGGATGCGGCGGTGTCGGACTTTCGGCGGTCATGATCGCGGTCGCGCTTGGTGCTCGGGTCGTGGCGGTCGACCTTTCGCCGGCCGCACTGGCGCGAGCGGCCGACCTCCGTGCCGAGGCCACGGTGGTCGAAACCGACCCGGTACCGGCGGTTCGTTCCATCACCGCGGGCGGTGCGCACAGTTCAATCGACGCGCTTGGATCCGCAGCGACCGCGACCTGCGCTGTCCGCAGCCTTCGCGCTCGCGGACGTCATGTTCAGGTCGGTTTGATGCTCGGCGAAGACGAGCGCACAGCGCTCCCCTGGGACCTCGTTGTCGCCCATGAGGTGCAGGTACTCGGCTCGCATGGCATGGCCGCTCGTGACTATCCGGCGATGCTGGCGATGATCGCCGATGGACGCCTGGAACCGCAACGGCTCCTCGGGGAGGTCGTCGACTTGGAACAGGCCGGTGAGGTTTTGATGGCGATGGATCGGCCGGTGGCGGCCCAAGCAGGCATCGTCGTCGCCACCATCTGAGCAATGAGCCTCAGCGCTGATGGCGCGAAGGCGAGTGGTCGCCTCGTGGTCGTCCGCCTGATCGCTACTTCTGTGGCGAGCAATTGCCGCCACCGCCGGGCTGTTTACACGGGTCGCATACGAGCATAAGTGGCCGAATTAGTAGCTGTAGAAACGATCAGCCCAGCGTTTCCCTTGCCAGCACAGCGCTAAGCCCGTCCGTCCTTTTAATCCGCCGGGTTGTGGGTTCGAGTCCCACGGTGCCCACCACTAAGGTTTGAGCCCGGATTAAGCGATCGCGGCTCTCGCCATCTCCTCGAACTTCGCCATCAGCGCCCGGTGGGGGTGCGGCCCGTGGCTGATTCGTGCGACGCCGGCATTCGCCCAATCGGCGTGTGACGGGGAGCGAGGGAAGGAGATTAGGTTCAGCGGCAGTGGCACTTCCTTGACGATCCGCTGGACCTGCCGCGGATCGGCGAGGCGGGGGATGAAGAAACCACTGGCGCCGGCGTCGGCGAAGGCCCTCCCGCGCTCGATCGCTTGGTCGACCAGCGCTGGGTCATGCGACTGCGCCTTGATGTACAGGTCGGTGCGGGCGTTGATGAAAAACTGGTCGCCGACGGCGCGGCGGATCGCCTCGATGCGCCTAGCCTGCAAGGTGAGCTGGTGCAGACCCTCGCCGCCGATGACCTGGTCCTCGAGATTGCAGCCGACCGCGCCCGTCGCGGCCAGGCGGACGACATTGTCGGCGCCTTGGTCCGGGTCATCGGAATAAGCACCTTCGAAATCGACAGTCAGCGGCAGCTCCGTCGAGTCGGCGATGCGCTTTGCGTTCGCCAACGCGAAATCGATCGGTACGCCCTCCCCGTCGGGCCAGCCGTTGGCGTCGGCAACTGGATGGCTGCCAGTCGCGATTGCCTTGGCCCCGGCGCGGATGACGGCATGGGCGCTGCCGACATCCCAAATGTTGTAGAGGATCACCGGATCGCCCGGCACGTGCAGTGCGGCGAATGCCTCGAACTTCGTCGCCATTGGCTCCCCTTATCGAACACCGTCGAGAATGCGGCTCAGCTGCTCGATCCAATCTGCAGACTCTGGCAGCGAGGCGCAGTGTAGTAGCGCGTGTCGCGCTTCCATTCATCCGGGGTCAACTCAGTTGGCCTCTGTGGTAGATGAGGATGGTAACCGTGGCGAACGAAACCAGCGAGATCGTTCTGAGCATGCAGGACCTTCGTGAGGTAACCAGTTTCGCCGCTGAGAGCGCCCAAGATGTGCTGGAGATCTTCAAGAGAGCACACCCGGCCGACTCCCGCCCTCGCGACGCGATCGACGCCGCCTGGGTGTTCGCTCGAGGCGGCAAACGCGGGAAGACACTGCGCGACACCGCATGGGCGGCGCAGAGGGCGGCCCAAACCGCAGACACAGCGGCCGCGCGCGATGCGGCGCGAGCAGCGATGTCCGCGGCATCCGCTGCGTACCTGCATCCGCTGGCCGACGCCCACCAGGTGAAGCACATTCTGGGCGCAGCCGCCCACGCGGCGAGAGCGGCCGAACTTATGGCGGGCGATGATCGGGATGTCGGTGCTGATCACATTGAGCTAGCTCGCCGGCGCGCGACACCAATCGTCGTTGACGTGCTCAGCCGCTACCCCGCGGCACCACCTGGTGGAGGGCGTGTCGGGGAGCTGCTTCGCGATCTAGATGAGGCCCTCCGCGGCCGTTTCTGAAGCACTTGTTGTATGAGCCGAGGCACGGAACGCGGCGGAAATACAGCCAGCCATACAGCCAATACCCGCCAGGCGACAGGAGAAGCTGTGGACGAACGAAAGCTGCTACCTCATCAGATCGCGCGGGTCATGATCGGTTCCACGGCCGGAGCACCGCCTGTTGAGGTGTTCCGCACCGACGAGATGATCATCGAAGCGCCCAACTGGAGCCTCGACGGCCGCTGGTTGATCTTGAACGGCGATGGGAAACTTTGGCGAGTCGCTGCCGACGGCAGCAGTGGTCTGGAGCAGATCGAGCTCTCCGGTGTGCCCGCCCTCAACAATGATCATGTGCTTTCACCGGATGGACGTCATGTGTTCGTGTCGGCGAATGATTGGCACATCTATGAGGCCGATCTTGACGGTGGCCCGGTGCGCCGCCTGACCAATGATCACGGTCCCAAGCCGTTCATGCACTTCCTCCATGGCGTCAGCCCCGACGGAAGGACCTTGGCCTACATCGGCATCGAGCCCGAGGGCAAGGACCTGTGGGCGCGGGCCAACATCTTCCTGATCCCCGCGGCCGGTAGCCCTGATAGTCGCTTGACTGATGAGTCGAAACCGTTCGACGGGTGCGAATACACGCCAGACGGGGAGTGGATCTACTGCAACACAGAGGTGTTCTCTGACATCCCCGGACATGCACAGATCGCCCGGCTGCGCCCGGACGGGACGGAGCTGCAGCAACTGACCTTCGACGACCGGGTGAACTGGTTCCCGCACACGTCCCCGGACGGACAGCAAACCTTGTTCTTGAGTTTCCCGCCCGGCACGACGGGGCATCCTCCGAATCTGCCTATCGAGCTCAAGCTGGTACGCCACGACAACTGGCACAGTCCGGAGACACTGGTTCAGACATTTGGCGGCCAAGGAACCTGCAACGTGAACAGCTGGGCACCCGACAGCACGCGATTCTCCTACGTCTCCTACCCGATCAGCCAGGCGTGATGTTCTCCCTTTGCGGCAGGTGCGCTTTTGCCTCCTCGTACGTGCCCGTGGGGGTCGATTCGGCCGGCGCGTAGGTGAGGTGCAAAACGCCGGTGCCGAACGCCAGTGAGGAGACCAGCCGCAACGGGATTGGGGACTCACCCTCCTCGAACAGGTGCATGCCGTTGCGCACAGCGATCGGGTGAACAAGCAGGTGCAGTTCGTCGAGCAGACCGGCGTCCAGCAGCTGACGAACGACTGAGACGGATCCGCTCATTGCGATCGCCGTAGTCCCAGGCTCATTCTTCAGCGCAGCAACGGCCTCGACGAGGTCGCCCTTCAACTGCTCGGAGTTGCGCCAAGTGAACTGGAGATTCTGATTCGACACCACGATCTTGCGAGCATCGCCAAGCCTCTTTGCAAAACTGGCGTCCTCACCGCCCGCGGCCTCACGTTTCGGCCAAGCACCTGCGAAGCTGTCGTAGGTTTTGCGGCCGAGCAACAGAGTGTCGGCGGCTCCCAGTTGGGCGTCGACGGCCGCGCCCATTTCGTCGTTGAAGTACGGGAAGTGCCAATTCCCGGGTTCCTCGACCACGCCGTCGAGCGAGATGAACAGACCGGCGGTGATTCTTCGCATCAACTACTCCTCACGTCCAGAACTCGTCGGCGGCGTAGAGGTCCCCGGGCCGCCACCAAGCCTCCGCGATCTGCCCTTGACGCAGGTGGAAGACCCATGCGTCTTGACCGTTGTAGTTGTGGCTACCACGGCTAGCTTTCGCGTACGTCAAGGCGGCCGCATGATCGTTGCTTGCCAATACGTCATGCAGTTCCTGAGTGAAGGTTCCCTCCGACGCCTGCACCAATCGGCCGAACATCTCGAACACAGCGTCCCGGCCGCGGTGATCACCCGCGAGAGGACCACGGCCGGGGGTGTGCCACACGGTGTCTTCGGCGACTAGCGACCTCATGGTTTCCATGTCGCCGCGGGCGAACGCTTCGAACGCTCGACGGATCGGTTCGGCGTTGGGGTGGTGTTCAGCCATCACGGCTCCTCACTATCGCTCGGAACGCAACCCACAGAGCCGGCATCGTCATTTGCCCAGGACAGCAGGAAATGCGCTCCTACCGCAACCAGTCGCGGCTCGTCAAGCACGAGGTCCTGCGGCAGCAAGATTACGCTTCCGCAGGACCTCGCCCGGCTTACACAGCTGATGTCAGAGGCAGCTGATTACTTCAACTTGCCGGTTGGAATACGCATGGCCAGCAGTTGACCGCCTTCGACCAACTCGGGGTCGCCGGGGTTGTAGTGGGCCTGGACGTCGAGCAGATACCACCCCGAGCCGAGGATTGAAGAGACGTCAATAACGCCGGAGGATTCCTCGTCCTGGGTGAGCGCGGGGCTTGGTGGAGCGAATCGAGCCGGGTCGTGGTGGGCGGCCTCGGTCAGCTTGTCCGAGGCAATGTCGTACAGCCAGATCCGGGCGAGGTATGCCTGGTTACCCGGATCCTCCTGCAGCACAAGCTGGCCGTGACGATTGATCGTCATGTTGTCGAGCATGCGATGCTTCTCACTGGTGCCGCCGTCTTCCTCACCCTTGAGCAGCATGTCGATCTCACCGCCCCCTGCGGGGTTGCTGGGGTCGTCGAACCGGAGCCGCCACACCCGGCTATTGCCGTCGAAGTTCGCAGTTGTGTTGAAGTAGAGATCGCTCGGCCGCTCGGGATCCCAGGCGCCGTCCTCAGGCCGGAAGAAATCGGTTACACCAGCGGCGTCGCCCTCGGCCTCGATTTGTGCTGCGGTCTTGGCCGAGGCGTCGCCGAAGTCATGCACTTTGAAACGAGTCCCTGAGGGGATGCCGTCCTCCGGTTCGGTGGGGAAGTCCAGGACCTGGATGCCATACAGGTTTCCGCCGATCAGTCCCGCGTCTTCGATGGGACTACCGGTGGACTGGTTCTTCTGGCCAGCGTAGATGTAGACCTGCCCCGGAGTGGTGTCATCGAATCCAGCGACGACTGTCTTGTCCCCGGTTCCGGGGTTGGCCAGGATGTTCTCCCAAGCGGCTTTCCCCATCCACGGGAGCTCATAGCTGGTCCCGTCAAGGAGGTGCGCGAAGGCGCGGCCTCCAGCTACCTCCTCACCGTCAAAGAAGATGCGTCCGTTGTAACCGTTACCGCTCGCCGAGTTGAAGAGGGCGGTGGGCAGCGGAAGGTCTGCCGAGCAAAGCCGAGAGATCACAACGCCGGTCGTCGGATCGTCGTAGGCCGCTGCATCGGTATCCCATATAGCAACTTGCTCGATGAGATCCTCGCCCGCCACCACCGAGAGGTCATCCTTGCGGATCGTCCACTTGGACACGAAGGCTCCCGTGGCGCCGTGTGCCCGTTCAACTCCGGCGGTGCCGCCGAGCTCATGGTTCATCAGCACTGTGAACGTGCCGTCGCCGTTATCGAAGGCGCCCAGGCCGTCAGGGATGCCGACCATCCGGTACGGCGTACCGTCCGGCTTGAGGTTCACTGAGTCACCGACCGTCAATAACGACTTTGTCACCACACCGGGCTGCGACGGGAGGACGTAAGGGGATTGCGAACTGCTCGGGCCTGTCGCGGCCCCACGGGACGCCTCGGCTGGTGTACCTGCTACTACGAGGGTGGTTGTGAGCGCTACGCCGCACATGATGCGGGCAACGGGCCGGGACACAGGCACCTCCGATTGGAGTGGTTGATGGGTCCAGCGGCAGCGAGTCTATGGATGTCCTGGCTTGGGGTGGCCTGGCTGCGCGGTCGGTTCCGTGAAGATGCAATGACCATTTGATGAACGTGGGCTGGACGCTGAAGTTTGACCCGACCCACTGCTGATCAAGACTGCTGATTCACCTCAATTGGGTGATGCACAGGACGTAAAGATGTCGTGGCATGGTGTCGTGCAGTCGGAGGAGAGCACCAAGAAACTGCGGGACGACGCGAGGCTCAAACGGGCCGCCGACTCTGGGAAGGTCGTAGCCGAAAGCACATGAGTAGGAGAGGCCAGAATGAACAACCTGATGGAGATCACCGAGAAGGAGCGGCTTAGCCGTGAGGAGGCCGCCGCTCGCCTGCACGCTCTTGCCGACGCACTCGCACGGCACAACGACGTCGAGTTCGACCGGGGCGGCGTGCACTTCAAGGTGCACGTGCCCGACGAGGTCGACTTCAAGCTCGAGATCGAGTTCGACGATGAGGAACGCGAAATCGAGATCGAGCTCAAATGGTGAGAGAAACCGTTGGCTGACCCGGATGCGGGTGGTGACCCTGCTCGGGCGCCTTGACAGTTACGACCGTGCCGACTACCGAACAGTGGCACGGCTGTCACTCCGCGTCCGGAGCCGCCTTCGCAGTTGCCGTCTGGGACGTCCTCCCGGCGCTCCGGCGAGCGTTGCGGGCGCAGCCTTCATCGTGGCGTTTTCCCGCGTATATACAGGCGTCCACTAACCGGGTGACGTAATCGTCGGGGCGGCCGTAGGCCGACCATAGTCGGACGATTGATATCGGGAGTGGCGCTCCGCGTGCGTTGGCCCGGTGTCGCGGTAAGCGCCGTTAGCAGCCATGCCCAGAATCTCGATTGCCCGAGGTTGGCCGAGATCAATACCAGGCCGGTAACCCAGGCCGCCAATGACCGACCGGAAAGCAAGAAGCCGGGATTATCTGCCCAGTCGCTCGATACCCACAACCCCGACGCGCGCACGGAATTGCCATGTGAGAAGGATGAGGGTATGGAGGAACGTACTACAGCAACGGCTTTCGCTATAGACCAGCGAGTTGATGAACTTCTCGGCCGCATGACGTTGGCGGAGAAAGCAGGCATGTTGTTCCAGACCATGATTGCGGTCGGCGCGGGTGATCTTTCGGAACCTAACTCCGCACGCGGGGTGGCGAGCGCCGAGCACATGATCAACAACCAGCTGCTCACCCACTTCAATGTGATCAGGGCGTCCGACGACGCTAGGGCGCTTGCAGAATGGCACAACCGGCTGCAGGAGCTGGCTGCTAACACCAGGCTGGGCATCCCTATCACGCTCTCGACAGACCCCAGGAACCATTTCACCGAGAATGTTGGTACCGCGGCCACAGCGGGCGCATTCTCCCAATGGCCGGAAACACTGGGCCTGGCGGCGATTGGCTCCCCTCAGCTCGTGGAACGCTTTGCAGATATCGCTCGGCAGGAATACCTCGCGGTGGGCCTTCGGCTGGCCCTGCATCCTCAGATTGATCTTGCCACGGAGCCCCGCTGGTCGCGGGTCAGCGGGGGTTTCGGCGAGGATGCGGACCTGACGAGCCGCCTTGTGACGGCATATATCCGCGGATTCCAGGGTGAGCAGCTAGGACCAGAATCCGTGTCGACGATGACGAAGCACTTCCCTGGCGGCGGGCCGCAAATGGACGGTGAGGATCCGCACTTCGCGTACGGCCGGGAACAGGTTTATCCCGGCAATAACTTCGAATACCACACGAAACCATTTCGCGCGGCCATAGCCGCTGGAACGGCCCAAATCATGCCCTACTACGGCATGCCGGTGGGCACTCAGTACCCCGAAGTTGCCTTCGCCTTTAACAAAGGGATTATCACCGACCTGCTGCGTGGAGAACTGGGCTTCGATGGCATCGTCTGTACCGATTGGGGCCTGGTGACAGACACCACCATCCTCGGCCAGCCGATGCCCGCTCGGGCTTGGGGCGTGGAACACCTGGACGAGCTGTCACGCGTCGAGATGATCTTGAATGCGGGCTGTGATCAACTCGGTGGCGAGTCGCGGCCCGAGCTCGTAGTGCAACTCGTGGAGCAGGGCCGGATCAGCGAAGAGCGGATTGATGTCTCGGTACGCCGGCTGCTGCGGGAGAAGTTCGTCCTCGGGCTTTTCGACAACCCTTACGTCGACCCCGACGAGGCGGCCGCCACCGTCGGCAAGGCCGAGTTCGTCGCCGCCGGTGCAGACGCCCAACGTCGGGCGTACACGCTGCTGACCAACCATGATCAAATACTGCCGCTCAGGCGCGGCACCCGACTGTATGTGGAAGGCGTCTCCGTGGAGGCTGCCTCGCAGTATGGCGAGGTGGTCAGCGGGCCGGCGGAGGCCGACGTTGCGCTGTTACGGCTCAAGGCACCGTACGAGCCGCGACCAGGCGGATTCGAGGCGATGTTCCACGCCGGATCGCTGGAGTTTCCGGCGGCCGAACGTGATCATCATGCAGCAATCTGCTCTGCAGTGCCGACAATTGTTGATGTCTACCTTGATCGTCCCGCAGTCCTTACCGATCTTGCTGAGCAGGCAGCAGCACTCCTCGGCAATTACGGAAGCAGCGACGAGGCCTTCCTGGATGTCGTGTTCGGCGTCGCCCAGCCAGGGGGCTCACTGCCCTTTGACCTGCCCCGATCGATGGCCGCCGTGCTAGCCAGCCCTTCTGACGTTCCGTTCGACACCGCCGAACCGGTCTTCAGGTTCGGTTACGGCCTCCGCTACGGCACGCGGGAACAGTGATCATGAGCCGAGCTGAACGTCGATAGCGCGCTCCTCGGCGCCGCGCAGAATGACAAGCTGGACGGTCCCATCGGCCCTCGCTATCGCGTCGAAAAGATCATCAATGCCACGCACCGGCTGACCGGCTGTCTCTTATACACATCTCCGAGCCCACGAGACCAATCCTTGTATCTCGTATGCC
>JBKPBV010000086.1:0-5507 GCA_046727055.1 Actinomycetota bacterium
GCATCCAGAATCATTGCGGTGACCTCAGGCGTGCTCTTGGTGGGTGCGTGTTCGGTGGGATCGGGGAACGGCGGGGGGACGGTCGGATCGGAGGGCCCGCCGCCAAAGGCGATCTCGGTTCATGAGTACGGCACCACGCTGGCCGTGGCCGTTGATCCGCTTGAGTCGGCCCTGAAAGATCTGGCCAAAGCGAAAGCCTACAAAGGCCTGGATGGCCGCGTTACCGCCGTCGAGACCGCCGCTGCCCAGGCGGTGACCGAGCTCGGTCAGGTCACGCCGCCGGCCGAGCTCGCCGGGGGACATTCGCAGCTCGTCACCGCGTTGCAGGCGTTCCACGGTGAGCTGGGCGGTTTGAGCTCGCAGATCGGCGACCGGGCGCTATGCACCGGGTCGGCAGTCCGGGCCGGGCTGGGGGACGCGGATGAGACGTCCGCCCTCCGCGATGCACTGGCTGCCGTGTCCGCCAAGCTGCCGGACGACCGGCCCGCCCTGACGTTGCCGCCAGCAGGTCAGGAGGGCGGCCCGCGTCCCCCCAATGGCAAGCTCCTCCGTGCCGGCAACACCGGTGGACGAAGTGAGCTCACCATCGAGAATGGCGGTACCACCGACGCTGTGGTGACTCTCTCCAAGGGACGCAAGCCGATCATCTCGGTCTACGTTCGCACGGACAAGACGTACACCGTGAAGAGCGTGCCCGACAGCTCGTACACGGTCTTCTTCACCGGCGGGTCCGGCTGGGACGGTACCGCCCGCGCCTTCGGCCGTGACTGCGCCTTCTCGCGTTTCGAGGATCCACTGAAATTCCGCACCACGCGGGACGCCGGAGGTATCTATTGGCAGAACTTCACTATCACCCTCCAGCCCGTCTTCGGCGGCACTGCCCGCACCGAAGACGTCAACCCGGACGATTTCCCTGATAGATGACAGTCCGCGCCGGCAAATTTCTTTGCGCGGTGGTCGATTAACCGAGTGCCACCCGGGCGTAGTCGAGGTAATTGTGTTCCGAACAGCCCGGGTTCGCCGCGTACCCGCGCCGCGTGGTGTTCGAGCGGCCCTCGCGTGGCTGACCGCTCACCGCCGCATGGCCGGCTAGGAGGAGAGATCAAGTACGGGATGACGGCCCGTCAAGTCAGCGGATGTCGCGGAGCGCCCTATATGCACCATATGCCTCGAGGACGCTCTGGACAGTCCGGTAGTCCTTCGCGAAACTCGACGATCGCCACTTCTGCTTCCGGCCGTCCCGAAAGACGAGATCGAGCCACACGTCCAAGTTGACGATCGTACTGTCCGAGAAACTGCTCCCTTGTACCCGCAGCGTGATATCTGACAGCTGGTCAAAGTCCACGAGAAATAGGCCCTTTCGGTGGTCGACAAACTCCACGACACCTTCAGGGGTGATCACAAGCAGTGGATCCGGATCGTCGGATGTCCCACTGAGGAACCCACCAAGCCGGCCACGCCTCTTCGTGAACACCGCCCAGCCGTACGGAGCTGCACCCTGGCTCGCCTGGAACAGGATCGCTTGCGGATCGCGCATCATCAGCCCCTCAGATCTGTGTCGCCGTGGCTGTCTGCCTCGATCATCGCGCCTCCCAGACTGGGTGGCTATCCGGTGTCGACAGTCGCTTGCCACCACCAACCGAGCGTCAGGTGTTTGTGAGGATGACGAGTTGCTGGGTCGCGCGGGTCATCGCGACATAGCGGTCGACAGTTCCTTCGATGCCTGTTCCGACGGTGCCTTTTCCAAACGCGTCTGGGTCGATCAGGACGACGAGGTCGAACTCGAGGCCCTTCGAGTGTTCGGGGGTCAGCGATCGGACGCGGGACGTCGCCTCGAACGTGTCATCCTCAATGCCATTAGCGTCAATGACACAGGCGATGCCGTCGGCGTGCGTGGCGAGCCAGGTGTCGAGGATCGAGCCCAGGTCGGATGTCGATCCGTGGACGACGGGGAGACCGCTGGTGCGGATGGAGATCGGCACGTTGGCGTCCGGGAACACCGCTCGGATCACTGGCTCGGCTTCCGCCATGACCTCTTCCGGCGTCCGGTAGTTGATGCTCAGTGGGGCCAGGTCGATGTTGTCGAGCCCGATCCGCTCAAGCCGTTCCTGCCATGACTCGGTGAACCCGTGCCTGGCCTGGGCGCGGTCGCCGACGATCGTGAAGCTCCTGGATGGGCAGCGGCGCAGCAGCATCTGCCACTCCGCGTCGGTCAGCTCCTGAGCCTCGTCCACGACGATGTGTGCGAACGGTCCCGCCAGCAGGTCCGGGTCGGTGCTCGGCAGTGCGGCGTCGTCGACCAGCATCTCCCGTATCCGTGGTTGACGCAGCATCGTCACCAAGCCCTCACCGTCGTCGGCTGCGATCAGGTCGTCGACGACTCTGTCCATGTGCGCCCGCTCGGCAGCGGCAGCGGCGTCACGCCGACGCTGGCGTCGTGACGCCTCGGGGTCGCCCAGCCGCTGCCGTGCTGCGTCCAGGAGCGGCAGGTCGGACACGGTCCAGGCCTGGGCGTCTTCGCGCTGCAGCTTGCGCACCTCATCGGGGCTGAGCCAGGGAGCGCACAGGCGGAGGTAGGCGGGCACCGACCACAGGTCTCCGACGAGATCAGCCGCCTCGATCAGCGTCCACGCCCTGTTGAAGGTGCTGATCAACTCCTCGTTCTGCAGAAGTGACCTGCGCAGCAGATCAGTCGTGACGTCCTCGTCGTCCTCGTCGTCGTACGCGTCGGTCAGAATCGACAGCAGCTCCTCCCAGACCTGATCGCGCGCCTCGTTGTGCGGAGTACCGGGGTCTGGTGCCTCGAACGCCTCGGCCCAATCGGCGGCACTGAGCCGGATGTCGGACCGGTAGGTCTCGACGATCATCGCCTTGGTGGGCGGCTCCTCGTACAACTTCACGGCCGGCTCGATCGCCCTCACCATGTCCGCGGACGACTTCAGTCGGGCTACGTCCGCGTCGGTCTCGTCCCTTGCCGTTGCGCCCTCGGCAACGAGGTCCCGCAGGGTGCAGATCTGCACGCCCTCCTCTCCAAGGCTCGGGAGGACGTCGGCGATGTAGGCCAGGTACGGACGGTGGGGACCGACGAACAGCACTCCACCGCGGCGGTCGTTGAGGCGAGGGTCGGAGTAGAGGAGATAGGCAGCGCGGTGCAGAGCGACGACGGTCTTCCCCGTACCCGGGCCGCCTTCAACGACGAGCGCCCCGCGGGAGCTCGCGCGGATGATGGCGTCCTGGTCGGCTGCGATGGTGCTGAGCACGTCTCGCATGCGGGGCGACCGGCTGCTTCCCAGGCTGGCGATGAATGCGGACTGGTCGTCGAGTGCGGCGTGCCCTTCCAGCCCATCAGGGGTGAAGACCTCGTCCCAGTAGTCGCTGATTCGACCTCGGGTCCAGCGGTACCTGCGGCGACTTGTCAGGTCCATCGGGTTGGCGTGTGTCGCTGCGAAGAACGGCTCGGCTGCGGGGGCGCGCCAGTCGATCAGCAGCCGACGCCCCGTGCTGTCGGTGAGGCCGAGCCGTCCGATGTACACGGGCTCGGGGCTGTCTGTGTAGACCATGCGGCCGAGGCATAGGTCCAGGCCGTAGCGCCGCAGCAGGCGCAGGCGAGCAGTCAGCCGGTGAATCTCCAGGTCCCGGTCCAGCGCCTTTCGGCCCGTGCCACCGGCGGCCTTGCGCTGGGCGTCGAGGCGTTCGGACAGGTCGGCGATCTGCTGCTGCAGGCTCTCCGCGACGGCTGCCAAGTGCTGCTCATCGCCAGCAATCAACGCCGGATCGGCCTTGGCGACAAGATGCTCGGGAAGGTTGAACGCAGTGGTGGTCACGGGGATCATCATCATCTCCGATATCGATATGAGGTCCTGTGTTGTGGTGGCGAGTAGAAGCGTCTGCCGTCGCGACGGATTGGTACGGCTCAGCGCGGCAAACAACTGGTTACTCAGATGGCGGGCGCGCGGCGGCCATGGCCCATCAGTTACAGATCCCGCACTTTGCAACCCCACCTCCTGCAACTTTCTTGACGCCGAGGTGATGATTCTCCGCCGCAACAGGGGTCTTGCGGCAAGCCCCCCAATGCGCGATAAATTGAAACTGGCGGAGGGTCTTCCTCGGAAGCATGTCGAATAGGCGCGAGGATCGGACCGCAGCGGAGGGAGACCGCATCACAGCGCGACGGCGAGCGGAGCGATCCATTCCGCGGCACCAGCCCAAGCCGGTCCGGAATAAGCGATCGTCTTTGACCTCGTCGTAGGGGTGGGCCTAGTGGACTTGAACCACTGACCTCTGCCTTATCAGGCCGATTCAGGCCTCCAGAGCATGCAGGAGACGACAGCGAGTCGCCCTCAATTCACGACCTGACAAGGCACAACGCTGAGACAGCGGTACTCGGTGTCAGTCGACGTCTGGCACGGGTTTGCGTCGTCGTGAGTCCCGTACGCGCCGCGAGTTGATCATGATGCACGTCGATGGCGCGCGACTCATCACCTTCCATGGCCGCACGTCAGATAGGGCCGATCAGAAGACCAACCTCTTGGCTAGGTGACACATTCTCAGTGCCCGGAGATGGCGGCGCAGGACCAGACTGGGAGCGTGCGGCGTGTGGTGTTGTTCGCGTCGGTAGTCGTGGCGGTGGTGCAGCTCGCGGTGCTGTTTTCCTGGGCGTTTCAGCGGCGTCTGATCTATCTGCCGTCCACCGGCGCCGTGCCGTCGGCGGCCACCATGCTGGCGGGTGCGCGCGACGTACAGCTCACGACATGTGACGGACTGCGGCTGGGGGCGTGGTACGTCCCGGCCCCGACGCGGGCCGGGTTCGTCTACGTGGCGCTCGTCATCGACGCGTTCAGTCGGCGGGTTTCAGCCATGCTCTGCCGGGGACCCAATTGGATCGGGATTTTACCTTTGGGCACTGCGTCCATGACCGCAGGCCAATTCTTGCCCAGGTTCGTAGCCAAATAGACCGTTGACACTACCCGGGTCGCTGGTGTTGCATAGGCGCCAATGGGCTGCAAACAGTCCAATACCCGTTGGGGAGACCATGAACGCACCTTCTGGCATGCTGACTCTCGACCAGCTTCGTTCGATGGCCGAGGCGGGCGAGATCGACACCGTCCTGGTGGCCATCACGGACATGCAGGGCCGGTTGCAGGGCAAGCGCTGCACCGCCCGATTCTTCCTCGACGAGGTCGCCCGGCACGGCACCGAGGGCTGCAACTACCTGATGGCCGTCGACGTCGAGATGAACACTGTGGACGGTTTCGCGATGTCGTCGTGGGAACACGGCTATGGCGACCTGCTCATGCGCCCGGACATCAACACGCTACGGCGGATCCCGTGGTACCCAGCCACGGCGCTGGTGCTGTGCGACGCCCAATGGCTGGACGGATCGCCGGTGCTTGCGTCCCCCCGCCAGATCCTGCGCCGTCAGCTCGAACGCCTCGACGACCTGGGGTACGACGCATACGCCGCCACCGAGCTGGAGTTCCAGCTTTTCAACAACTCCTACGAGGACG
>JBKPBV010000087.1:0-5177 GCA_046727055.1 Actinomycetota bacterium
CGCCTACCTGCTGCAACTCTTCGCGCAGGTCGTGCAGCTCAATCTCCTCGTGCAGCTTCGGTACATCGGCAAGGAGCCGTTTGGTGTATTCGTGCTGCGGGTGGAAGATCACCTCGTCGGTCGGGCCCTGCTCCACCATGATCCCGTGCTCCATCACCAGCACCCGGTCGGCCAGGTAGCAGGCCTGCCCGATGTCGTGAGTAATGAACAGCACCGTCATGCCGAGTTGATCACGGAGATCCTTGAGGACGTTGAGGACGTTGACCCGCAGCGAAGCGTCGAGCATGGATGTTGCCTCGTCGGCAACCAGCAGTTCCGGTCGCATCATGAGTGCTCTCGCGATCATGACCCGTTGCCGCTGACCGCCCGAGAGTTGGTGCGGATAGCGGGCCAACACGCTCGTGTCCATGCCAACGTAGCCCAATGACTCCTCGAGGCGCTCCTGGCCAACCTGCTTTCCGACCATCAACATGGAGCGTTCCAGAAGCTTGCCTACGGTGAAGAACTGATTGAACGCGGAGAACGGATCCTGGAACACCGCCTGTACGTCGCGCCAGTATTCGGTCCGAGCCCGTCCCTTGAGATTTGTGACGTCTTTGCCTTGAAAGGTCAGTTTGCCCGATGTGACGGGCATTAGACCAAGTACCATTCGGGCCACGGTCGACTTGCCAGAACCGCTCTCGCCAACGATGCAGGTGACCTGTCCCTGCTCGAGGCCAAATGTGACATCCTTCACCGCCTGGACCTGGTTCTTGCCGTGACCGAAGGTCTTGACGATGTGCTCTGCCCCGTAGATCTCCTCAGCCATCAGTGAATCACCGCCGGTGCGTCAAAGAGGGAGCGGTCGAAGCTGCTCATTCCCTCGATTCTGGTATTTGCGTACGCCGGTTCCGGCGCAAGCACCGAACTCATGAGTGCCTGGGTGTATGGGTGCTGGGGATTCTCGACCACGATCTCGGTTGGCCCCAGCTCGATGATCCTGCCTTCATACATCACAGCAATCCTGTTTGCCGCAGTGCGCAGTACCGGAAGGTCGTGGGTCACGAAGATCACTCCGCTCATGATCCTCTTCTCCAGCATCTCCAGCAGCATCTCGATCAAGATCTTCTGCGACGTTACATCGAGTGCTGAGGTCGGCTCATCGGCCACCAGCAGCCGCGGATTGAGCAAGGTGCTGATGATCGTGACCGTGCGCTGCTTCATGCCACCGGAGAGCTGGTGCGGGTACGCGTCGAGGACCCGGGCCGGAAGACCCAGCGTCGTAAGGCGCTCCCTAGCGCGGTCCAGCGCCTCATCTTTGGAAATCTTCGAATCATGGGACCGCATCACGTCAAAGATCAGGTGACGGATCCGCTTGGTGGGGCTGATCGAGTTCATCGCGCCCTGCGGCAGCATGGAAACGACGGCCCCACGCCAGGTACGCGGAATCTTCGCGTGACCACCGAGTTCTTGGACCTGGCCGTCGATCTCCAGCGTGCCCTGCTCCACGTGCAGCGGCGGCCGGGCGATGAGTGAGATGATCGAGCCAAGCGTGGTCTTTCCGCTGCCCGACTCGCCAGCCAGCCCGAGAACCTCGCCCTCCTCGATCTTTATCGACACATCGTTGACGGCCACAACATCCTTCCCTTCGGTGTAATACACCCCACGGATGTTCTCGGCATTGACCAGCGTGCCCATTACCGCTCCTGTCCTGCCGAAACCGGTGTCTCCAACATGCCGCCGCTCCCAACCGCACCGGCGTCGGCGGCCTCGATGGGCGTCGCAAGCTCCACGCCCTCCTTGACGGCCTTCTTCCGCGCGGCCCGACCCCGCCGTAGCCGCGGGTTGAACACCTCATTGAGGCTGGACTGCAGCAACAGCAAGGAGAAAACGATCAAGGTCAGCATGAGCGTCGGTGGGATGAAAGCCCACCAAGCTCCTGTGCGCACCGACCCCCACTGGATGGCCCAGTAGAGCATCGTGCCAAGGCTGGTCGTGCCCGAGGCGCCCAGGCCGAGCATGCTGAGCGTGGACTCGAACAAGATGGCGCCGGAGATCTGCAGGATGCAAGCCATAACGACATACGAGAGCAGGTAAGGCAGGACGTCGCGGCGCAGAATTGACCAGAACCCGGCTCCGGACAGCTTGGCCACGTCAATGTGTTCGCGGGTTCGGATGCTGCTCGACTGCGCCCGTACTGCCCGAGCCACCCAGAACCACCCAGTGAACCCGATCACCAGAGCCAAGGTGTAGAGATTGCGTTGCGGGAGCGACACCGAGACCAAGATCACGATCACAATTACAGGGATGGCCAAGCCGACATTCACAATGGCGCTCAGCACATCGTCTACCCAGCCGCCGCGGTAGCCGGCGATGAGACCGACCAGCAGGCCGATCGCGGTTCCAATGAGTCCCGCGAGTAGTCCGACGATCAGCGAGGTCCGGGTGCCATAGACCAGATTGGAGATCACGCTTTGGCCCTCATTGTCGGCACCAAAGATGAGAGGGCCACAGCACTGCGGCTCCTCGTACAGTCCCCCGACGGTGGCATCCGGGTTGGTCGACACGATCACTGGTCCGATCAACCCGACGAGGATCACGAAGGCGACCAGCGCCGCAGCCACCCAAAACCTAGGACTCAGTCCACGTAAACTCATCAGCGCTCTCCACTCTCTGCGGCCCGAATTCGAGGATCGATGACTCCCGTAAGTACGTCAGCGGCGAGGTTGAAAATGAGCACGGCGATCGTGATCAACAGAGTGATCGCCGAAATCAACGGGTAGTCGTTCGTGCCGATGGCGTTGAACAACAAGGTCCCGAGGCCGGGGTAGGAAAACACCAGCTCGACGATCAGGCCGCCAGTGATGATGGCGGCGATGGACAGCGCCAGGCCCGTGAACTGCGGCAGCATGGCATTGCGGAAGATGTAGCGGATGGTGTGGCCCTCCTTGACCCCCAGGCCACGGTTGTAGTTCACGTAATCCGAGCCGAGCTCGTAGATGGCCATGGACCGCATGCCAACCGCCTGGCCTCCGATGAAGACCAGGACGAGCGACCAGAAAGGTAGCCAGAAGTAGGTGATGGCGTCACCGAAGAACGCCAAAGAAAACTCTGGTGTCAATCCGAAGGAGTAGGCTCCGCCGATCGGCAGAAGTCCCAGCTGTGCACCGACCACGAACAACAAAACGATCGCGAGCGCGAACGGCGGGACGCTGGAGAAGAACAGCGACCCGATGAAGGCGCCCCGGTCAAGCCAGCCGCCCTTGAAGGCCGCCAGTGCGCCGAGCAGGTTGCCCACAATCCAACCGATGATGATCGCCGGAAGCTGGATTGCGATACTCCAGGGCAGCGCCTGCGAGATCAGCGAGCCGACGGAGGCGGGATACTGGCCAAAAGAGGTGCCGAGATCGCCCTGCAGCAAGTTGCCGACATAGATGAAGAACTGCTGCCACAGTGGTTTATCCAAGCCGAACTCGGCCATGTAGTGCTGGTGGATCTGCTCCAGTTGTTCACCCCCGGTGCCGCCACCCCGGGCAAGCTGGCCGACGATTGCGTCGACCGGGTTGCCCGGGATGAGGCGAGGCAGGAGGAAATTCAGCAGCAGAGCCACGACGAAGACCACAAGGGTCCAGGCCACCTTCCGACCAAGGTATTTCGCCAGCGCCATGGTGCCTACCTTCGCTCCTTTGCGTCAGGTGACGTTCAGTTTTAGGTTCCGATCTTCTTGATCTTGAACAGCCACTGGATGCCGGCCCCCTGCCACATGGGCGGAGCGTACGGATTCTCCTCGGACGGGAAGTTCTCCCAGTTGCTCGCGTTGAACTCGTAGAACTCCAGCGGACGGTACATCAGCGGCACCACAGGCACATTCTCGCGATAAATCTTGTCGAGAGCAGCGTACGCCGTCTTGGCCTCGGCATCCGACTTGGCGCCTGCCGCCGTGTCCAGCAGAGCTGCGACATCGGCGTTCTTGAACCGGTTGTAATTCCAGAACGCGGTCTTGCCCGGATCCGGCACACCCCGACTGTCCAGGGCGTCGCGGAAGCGAATCCACGGGCTGGCCGAGTTGACACCGCTATAGGAGTACATCGCGGTATCGAAGTCGCCATTCTGAAGCTTGGCGAACATCGTTGGGAACTGTGGGAACTCGGTGCTGATGCCGATCCCAATCTCCTTGGCCGACTTTGCCACGATCTCGCAGGCAGTGTTCCAGTCGGTCCACCCCGTTGGGGTGATCAACTTCCAGCCGCCGAGCTTAGTGCCGTCCGGCAGCTCATAGATACCGTCTGAGCCCTTCTTGGCCTTCAGCTCTCCTTCCAAGATCTCCACTGCTTTGGCCGGGTCGAACTTCCAACCTTCCGCCTGCACCGCTGCGGCGTCGTAGAACTTCGACTCATAGCCAGACGGCACAATGAGGCTGGCATTAGCTGGCTCGGAATAGTCCGACATCGCAGTGGTGGCAATGTTGGGGTAGTCGATGCCGTACGCGATCGCCAGACGAACCTTGGGGTCATCCAGGCCCTTCTTCTTCAGATTGAAGATCAGGAGCGGGATCTGGCCTGGCACGTGATACGGCTTCTTCTTCATCCAGGTGCTGACAGGCTTGCCCGCTTCCCACATCTTCCAGATCTGGGCGGTGAACTGCTGGCTGGCGTCGATCTCGCCGCTCTCCAACTTGAGGTCGCCGTCGTTGTTGCTCTTGAAGATCGGGTGATTGATGGTGGTCATCGGCGGGGTGCCGAATGCGGTCTTGCCCCAGTAGTTGTCGTTCCGCTTGAGGTTGACCTGGGTCTGGTCGTACTTATCGAGCAAGAACGGGCCGGAGCCGATGGGCTTGAGGTTGGTCTCCGACGGGATCTTGTCCGGGGAAATGCTCCCGAAGGCCGCCTTGGATACGATGAAAACCTGGCAGATGTAGTTCTTCACGAAGCCTGGGTTGTATGGCTTGCTCTTGAGCTTGAACTCAACGGTGCGAGGATCAGTGGCGGTGACCGAGTCGATGTATTGCCACACCGTGGCGAATCTGACTGAAGCCGTCTTGCCGAGCTCGAAGGTGAAAACCACGTCGTCGGCGGTGAGGTCGGATCCGTCTGACCACTTGGTGCCGTCCTGGAGCGGCAGCGTCATCGTGCTGTCGTCAGGCTGTTGAAGCTCCTTGGCAAGACCGGGGGAGAGCGACCCGTCGAGGAGATTGAAGC
>JBKPBV010000088.1:0-5845 GCA_046727055.1 Actinomycetota bacterium
TGGTGACTGGTGGCTCGTCGGGGATCGGCCTGGCCACCGCCCTGAGGTTCGTCGCGGACGGGGCGACGGTGGTCTCCCTCGATCTCGCCGCCTCGCCGGATGACTCGATCCGCTGGTTCGGCACCGACGTGAGCGACGACGTGTCCGTCCGGGCCGGCGTCGCCGCCGCGGTGGACGCGCTGGGCGGCCTCGATGTCCTGGTCAACAACGCCGGCATCGGCGCCCAGGGAACCGTCGAGGACAACTCGGACGACCAGTGGCTGAAGGTGCTGAACATTAACGTCTTGGGGATCGTCCGGGTCAGCCGGGCCGCCCTGCCCGCGCTTCGGCGTTCGGCGGCGCCGTGCATCGTCAACACCTGCTCGATCGCCGCGACGGCCGGGCTGCCGCAGCGTGCTCTCTACAGCGCCAGCAAGGGTGCGGTGCTCGCCCTGACCCGCGCGATGGCCGCGGACTACATCGGCGAGGGCATCCGGGTCAACTGTGTGAATCCCGGTACGGCTGACACACCGTGGGTGGGTCGCCTGCTGGCCGCCGCGGAGGACCCGGAGGCCGAGCGCGCCGCGCTGGAAGCCCGGCAGCCAATGGGGCGGCTGGTCACTGCCGACGAGGTGGCCGCCGCCATTCAGTACCTCGCAAACCCGGCCGCCGGCTCCACTACCGGTACCGACCTGGCCGTGGACGGTGGGATGAGCGGTCTGCGGATACGGCCGCGGTCGTGAGCGTCCGGCAGGATCAGCGACTCTCTCGCGTTCTTAGTTAAGGCCCTCTGAGACACCCCGCTTAGTTAAGGCCCTCCGAGACATCTCGCCATCGCCGACCTCGGTCCGTTGGTCCGGGAACAGGTTGCGGAGCACGCGCTCGACCTCGAACTAGACAAGCGGTCATCGCGCGAGAGTCATCGCCGGACACGTCGTCGTCGGCGAGCAGACACTCTCGCACCTGAGCAGTCGACATATGCGCTCGCACATCCTGCGCGCCGCGCAGCTGCACGGCATGAGGGGTTCGAAGACCGTATGTCTCTCAATGAACGGACAAGGAAGACGGTCCGTCTTACACCCGCATCAGCCGCACATTGAGATGCCAGCGGCTGCTCTCAGCAGCTACCAGGCTAACCTTGCTGGCCGAGAAGGTGCCGCGGAGCGGTGTGGAGCGGTACGGTCGTCTGGGTTCGTGTCGTCTGCGATGATCAGCAGGAAACTGATGGAGCGTTACGCCAGCTGTGTCCGGCTGCGGCCGGAGCATCGTGAGCGGTACCTGCAACTGCATGCCCAGGTGTGGCCGGAGGTCGAGTCGATGCTCGCGGCCGCCAACATCCGCAACTACACGATCTTTCTGCGCGGTGACATGCTGTTCAGCTACTACGAGTACGTCGGCACCGACCACGCCGCGGACCAGGCGCGCATCCGCGCCGATCCGGCGACCCAGCGTTGGTGGCAGCTGACCGATCCCTGTCAGGAAAGGCTTCCCGGCACGCCAGAGGGAGAGCAGTGGGCGCCACTGACGGAAGTTTGGCACCTGAGCCGATGAGAGTCGTCGACGCTCATGTGCACCTCTGGGATCCCGGCCGGCTGCGCTACACCTGGTTGGACGGCACGGAGCTGGACCGCCTGATCGATGCCTCGACCCTGCGCGCGGCCTCGGGGACGGTGACCGACTTTGTCGTCGTGCAGGCCGACTGCGCCGACACGCAAGGCCTAGCCGAGGTTGGATGGCTGGTCGAGCAGTCGGGTCAGCTGCCGGGGCTGCGCGGCATCGTCGCGTTCGCGCCGCTGGAGCGAGGCGTGGGGGTGCGGGACTACCTCGGTACGCTGCGCGCCATCCCTTCGGTGGTGGGCGTCCGGCGGCTGATCCAAGACGAGAGACCCGGCTTCGCCGTCGCCGATCGCTTCTTGGACGGCGTCGCCGCGCTGGCCGATTTCGCGCTCACCTTCGACATCTGCGTGCGCAGCTCGCAGCTGGATGAGGTGATCGAGCTCGTGCGCCGCACTCCGGATGTCCAGTTTGTGCTGGACCACGTCGGTAAGCCTCGGATCGGCGCGGATCCGTCGCGGTGGCGGCTGCAGATCGCGGAGCTCGCGGCCCGGCGCAACATCGTCTGCAAGCTGTCCGGGCTGATGACCGAGATCGTCAGCGGGCCGACCGGTGTGGAGGCCGTCGAGCCGTATCTGGCCCATGCCCTGGCCGAGTTCGGACCGGATCGATGCCTGTTCGGCAGCGATTGGCCGGTGATGACGCTGGCCGCGTCGTACTCGGATTGGCTGGACCTCGTCGTCAGTCTTGTGCCCGGAGAGGACGATCGTCGGGCGGTGCTGGCGGGGACGGCGGAGCGGGTGTACGAGCTATCGGCTTCGGCCACCGGAGGATCTTAGTCACCAGTCGGCATGCGCGGCTCGGTCGGCTTGGCCCGGCGCCGGCCGTGGGCTTATCGCAGTTGCTGGCATCGGACTCTGCCGCAACGATCCATACCTCCGCTTGGAAAATCTGGACGATCAGGTGAAGCCGCCGCGTGGCATCGGATCAGCCCACGCTGATTGCGCGGCCGCGGACTTGCGCCGCGCGATGCCATTTCGGTTCAACCCGACTCCCTGCCGGCCGACCAGCGCGAGCGAGGTGGCCGAATGCGTGTACGTTTGTCGCGGGCTGCTCAGGGCTTGTCACCGTTTGGGGAGCAGGAGGGCTGCCGGCCCGTCGATCAGGTCGTCTACCTTCACGGTGGAACCGCCGATCGAAGCCGCCACCGAACCCGACGCCCCGACCAGCTCCGCCGCCGAACCGGCAACTCGGTCCTGCCGGTAGTTCAGTGTGGTCTCGCCAACCCGGTCGACCACCGCCACCAGGTGCTGGGGGGTCTCCAGCCAGCGCACCCAGGGATCGTCCGTCGGTTGTGCGACGGTTTGCGGCACCGGTTGTGCCGCTGTGATTACGTCGCCGAGCTGGGCCATCCAGCGGCCGAGCGAGCGGAGCGAGACCTGCTGGATGTCGGGGATTTCGCCTTCGGCGGTCGGGCCGACGTTGAGCAGTAGCCGCCCGCCGCGGGACACGACATCGATCAGGTGGCAGGCCAGCTGCCGGCCGCTCAGGATCTGCCGCTCGTCCTCGGCCTGGTTGTAGCCGAAGGAGAAGCCGATCCCGCGGCAGTTCTCCCATGCTGACTCGGACTCGTTCTCCGAGAACGCCTCGTACTCAGTGGTCCGGAAGTCCCAGTGGGTTTCGCCCCACCGGTCGTTGACCACGCCGTCTGGGTTGCCAGCGTAGAAGTCGGCGAGCAGCTCGTGCAGCGACCAGGCGCCCGTCCGCTTGCCGGCGTCGGGCCAGTTGATGTCGTTCCACAACACATCGGGCTGGTAGCGCTCGATCAGGTCACGCACGTGCAACACGGCGTAGAGGTTGTACGCCGCGTCGTTGGGTCGCAAAGTCAGCACGTCCAGGTGCGAGGTGAGCGGCGGCAGGTCGGTGATGCTCCAGTCCAGACCGCCGGAGTAGTACACGCCGAGACGTAGGCCGGCCGCCCGGACCGCTTCGGCGATCTCGCCGATCAGATCGCGCCGGGGACCGCGGTGAACGGTGTTCCGCGTGCCGGTGCCGGGCGCGTCCCACAGCGCCACGCCGTCGTGATGCTTCGTGGTCGGGACCACGTACGTGGCGCCCGCTTCGGCGAACAGCGCCGCCCAGGCCGCCGGGTCGAACTTCGCTGCCGTCCACTGGTCGAGGAAGTCGTCGTAGGGTGCGTCGTGGTAAACGTCGTGGTGGTGCTGCGCGGCGGGGCTGCCGGGGATCCGGATCGTGTTGAAATACCACTCGGCGTACGCGTTGTGCTTGAACCACTCGCTCTCCGGTACCGCGCCGAGCGCACCACTCGGTTCGGCCCAGGCCGGGACCGAGTACGGCCCCCAATGGATGAAGATCCCCAGCTTGGCTGCCGGCAACCAATCCGGCGTCGGTCGCCGCAGGTCGTCCCAGATCCGGTCATTATCTGCGGGGGTCATCGCTCGCCGCCTCTCTCTCGTTGACTTTCTCGGACCAGATACCTGAAAGTCGTCCCACCTCAGCTGTGTGTTCCGTGGACAACGCGTGCGGCCAGCGTGCTCCAGCCGGGTTCTTGGGATCGGACCCAGGCTTCGACGCCGGCGACGTGGACGGTGGCGGCGGCATGGGCTAAGTCCGGATCGCGTGATTCGAGCGCGTCGACGATCGCCTCGTGCTCGTCCAGCGTCCGGGCCAGGACTCCCGGGGTAGTAAGCCCACGCCAGATGCGCATCCGCATGGTCGGCTGGGCCAGGCCGTCGAGCAGCGCGAGCAGCAGCTCGTTGCCGCCAGCGCGAGCGATGGTGTGGTGAAACTCCCAGTCGAGCTCCACGAACTCGGTCGCTCGCTCGTCATCGAGCATTGACGGCATGAGGGAGCGCAGTTGTTGGACTTCCTCGATGGTGATCCTGCTGGCGGCCATTGCGGTAGCAGCGGGCTCGAGGATTCGTCGTACTGCGACAAGGTCGGGCATGACGTCCTCGCGCTGGAGATCGACCATCAGCCCGAGAGCCCCAAGCAGCAACTCGGGGCCGAGGCTGGTGATGTAGCTAGCGTCGCCTTGGCGGGTGTCGATCACGCCGAGCACGGTGAGGGCCCGGACGGCTTCGCGCAGAGAGGTCCGGGATAGCCCAAGGTTGGCGGCGAGAGCGCCCTCAGGCGGAAGCCGATCTCCAGGCGCGAGCTCTCCGGTCAAGATCATGTGTCGGATCCTGCTGATCGCATCGTCGGTCACACTCTTGCGGGTATGCCGGACCGCGTCCCTCAGCGGCGGTAGCGAGCCGTCCGAAGACTTCCGGGGCCGAGCGGGGCTGATGGTCATCGCCTCACCGTCCACCGAGTCCGGAGAGGGCGATGCCTTTGACCAGGTACTTCTGCAGGGCGAGGACGAGGATGACGGTGGGCACCATCGAGATGGTCGCGGCTGCCATCAGCAGCTCCCAGCGTTGGGCTTGTTGGCCGAGGAAGAGCTGCAGGCCGAGCGGGATGGTCATCTTGATCGTGTCGTTCACGATGATCAGCGGCCACAAGAAGCTGTTCCAGTAGGTGATGAAGGTGAAGACGGCCAGCACGGCGATAGCCGGGGCCGACACCGGGATGATGACGCTGCGGAGGATGCGGATGTGCCCGCAGCCATCGATCTTGGCGGCTTCCTCGAGCTCTTTGGGGATGGTGAGGAAGAATTGTCGGAGCAGGAATGTTCCGAACGCGGTAAACGCCCAGGGCAGGATCAGGGCCTTGTACGAGTTGACCCAGCCGAGCTGCTGCATAACCAGGAACATCGGGATGACGATGACCTCCTGGGGAACGATGAGCGTGCTGAGGTAGAGGATGAACAGGCCGCCCTGGAACTTGAAGTTCAACCGGGCAAAGGCATACCCAGCCGTAGCTGAGGCCACCAAAGTGATCAAGGTGCCGACCCCGGCGACCCATATGGTGTTGAGGATGAACCTGCCGAAGGGCAGGTAGTTCCAGGCCTCGGCGAAGTTGCTGAACAGGATCTCCGACCCGAACAACTTCGGCGGGACTGTGAAGACCTCGGCACTCGGCTTGAGCGCCGACAGCACCATCCAGATGATCGGCACCAGGAACAGCAGCGCGACCAGCGACAGCAGGATCTGGGAGATGACCGACCCCACCCGGGACGACCCGACACCCCGCGGACGTGCCGCGGGCGCCGTCGGGGCCGACAGCGACGGTCTGACCGCGGTGACGGACGGAGCCTCACTGGTCATAGTGCACCCACCTCTTCTGTCCGATGAACTGGAAGATCGTGATCACCAAGATGATGACGAACAGCACCCACGCGACGGCCGAG
>JBKPBV010000089.1:0-10541 GCA_046727055.1 Actinomycetota bacterium
ATACGGGCGCCTTCCTCGGCCAACCGGGCGGCACAGGCCCGGCCGATACCGTGCCCTGCACCGGTGACAATCACCGCAGCGTCGGCGAAGCGTCCATACCCTCCATGCTTCATGGGGTGGAGCCTGCCACTCTGCTCTGGATCGGTCGACGGTGCGTCTCGATCGCCCTCTCGGTCACCTAGTGCCCTGGAAGGGAAGTCTTTTGACGCTTCGCGCCGCCCATGCACGCACCTCGCGGCGTTCTCCTCAGTCGGTATACGACCCGGTATCCCACCCTCGTCGGCCTTGCGATGCACGCACCTGAACGTCGCCAAGCGCCAAGGAACTTCCCTTCCAGGGCACTAGGGAAGGCAGGATGAGGGGCGTGGAGGTACTCGGTAGCCGCATTCTGTTGCCTCCGTTGGAGCCGGAGCGAAGCCGACAGATCTACCGGGACACCCTGGGACTCGCCGTCTATCGAGAGTTCGGCCATCCGGATGACCCTGGCCTGGTGTTCTTCCTCGGCGGCGGCTTCCTCGAGATAAGTGGCCGGTCGACTCGTGGACCGGGGAACGGCTTAGCCATCTGGATTCAAGTGCGTGACGTCGCAGCGGAGCATCGGAGGCTGCTGGCCGCGGGAGTGTCCGTGGTGCGTGGCCCGCAGCATGAGCCGTGGGGGCTGGTGGAGATGTGGATCGAGGATCCGGACGGCGTACGGATTGTTCTCGTCGAGGTTCCACACAACCACCCGCTCCGGCGCGACAAGCGGTGATCGACCGTGCGTCGGTCTAGCGACCGAGGAGGCTGTTCAGCCACTCCGGCCCAGCGATGAGGGCCCGCCCGGGAAGGCGATGACGCAGCCCGCGGTCAGCCGTGACCACCAGCGGTAGCTTCCCCGTTGCTGTCAGCCGATCCGCCTCCTCGACGATCTCGCTATCGCCGTCCCAATCGGCGCGCAGTATTGACAGACCCTCCGGCCCCTCGGCACGCTTGGCCGCACCCTCCACGACGGCACGGATCTCCGTAATCCGGAGCATCCCGACCCCGAGAAGGGTGACCTCGGCACCGTTCAAAGGCTCCAACATGTCGAGCAGGCGAGCGGCCGCGGCTGCCCTGTCGCGCCACCAGCCGTCCGGGCGTGATCCCATCACATTCGCGATGTCCACCAGCAACACCACATCTTGCGGCTGCCCGGACGTGTTCATGACCCCTCCGTCAGTGGTCCCGATCACCAAAGCCAGACCCCGATCCTCCTCCTCGAATCAGCCGGTGGCGACCGCCGCGGCGTGGTTCATGCCGGGCCGGACCCATCGAGCAACGGTTCGACGACCGCACCTTCGCCCGGAAGGCCGCACTCTCTGATCTGGGGATGCTTCGCGCCGCGAGGCCATTCTCGGAAGCGCCGAAACGCCATCGGGAGGCCTCGGGCGACGGACAGGTCCTGGCTGTCCATGACTTGCATGTGCAGATGCGGCTGGGTCGAGTTGCCAGAGTTGCCGCACTGCGCGACCGGCTGGCCCGTGCTCAACGCCTCCCCGATGGCGACGCGGATGGAGCCTGCCCGAAGATGCACGAGGGCAACGAATACCCCCTCCTCACGCAGCCCAACTATCAGATAGTTGCCGGCGATCGCACCCACTCCTTGCCGGAGCCGCGCCGGCTGGCCCAACGCATACGGCACCAAGGTCAGTTGCGACCGCCGCCCCACGTGATCGAGCTCGCGATCGTGTACGTCGACGACCGTGCCGTCAGCCGGTGCCAGGATCGGTCGACCGTACGCGAAGAACCGCTCTGCCGGCTCGCTGGCGAAGAAGGTACGCCAATCGCGGCGGTCCGCGGTGCGGCGACGGTGGTCCACACCAACGAAGTCGATGGCATACCGCTCGCCCAACAGATCGGTCCCATGACTTGGGACCCGCCGGGCCGGACTGTTCCTCGCCAACCACCGGCCTGCGAATGGCAGCCAGAGCACGATCTGCGAACTTCGCGAAGGCACGCTCTCAGTCATCGATGCAGCATAAGTAGCACCTGTCAAGATGCCGAAATGGAGATCCGCGATGTCGTCGATTCGGATTGGGCCGCCATCTGGGGATTCATGCAGCAGATCCTTGCCGCCGGCGATACCTACTGCTGGCCGACCGACACCAGTGAAGACGCGGCGCGAGCATGGTGGTTGGGCAAGCCCGGCGGTCGGGTGCTCGTCGCCGTCGACGACGGTGCGGTCGTGGGAACCGCCGAGCTTCATCCGAATCAGCCAGCCGCTGGCAGCCATGTTGCCAACGCAGGCTTCATGGTGGCGCCGACCGCAGTCGGCAGAGGTGTCGGACGTGCCCTAGCCCGCCGCGTACTCGAAGTCGCAGCGCAGGATGGGTATGCAGCGATGCAGTTCAACGCTGTTGTGGAGACCAATGAGCATGCAGTTCGCCTCTGGGAGTCGCTCGGCTTCACGATTCTTGCCACCGTGCCTGCAGCTTTCAGACATCCGGACCGTGGGCTGGTCGGCCTTCACATCATGCACAGGTTCCTGCGATAGCCCAATGTTCCGACAGACATTCCTCAGGGCGTTATTGGTCGTGGGTACCCGATCGCCTCCGCAGCGGCCTGTACGGGGAGGAAGTCTTCTGGTTGGCCGATCTTGCGTTCAGCGTCGAGGACGATCAACGCGACCTGTTTTTCAATTGCCGCCCGCCTGGCGGCATCGTCTCCGATCAGGGCTGCACAGCTACTGAGTAATCGAAGCAACGCCATGCAAACAATAGGCTCTGAGGCGCCATACCGTCTGATCATTCCGCAGAGCACGGTGACGTGTTCACCGAACCGCCGTCCGGGCACAAGCACCGTGCTGGAGCCCTTTGGATCTCGGGCGACGTCGTCGCCGAGCGGACGGTTCGCTAAAGCACAGAAGATCACCGACAGGTGATCGATGGCCTGGACTGCGGTATAGGGGTCGTTGATTGCCGGGGACAGCGCCTTGCAGGCGACATCAGTCAGCTGGCGCATGCCGAACGTGATGTCCTGCTGCAGCGTGCGTTCGAATCCGATGCCCACCGCCTCATCCAGTGCCTGGGTGAACATTTCCGTATCCGGCACAGGATCAGTTGCCGACTGCGACCACATCAAGGCCAGGGCGGTTCCGGCGATCACATGCTCGCCCACCCGATGGCGCAAGGCCACGGAGACGCCGTGACGACTGGCGAGCGGCAACAATGCCTCGGGATGCGCCGTCTGAATGTAGCCGGAGCGTAAGGCGACTAACGGCACCGCCCACGGCGGAGGCTGTGGCCGGCTTTCCTCAGACGTGCCTAGTTTGCCCCGAGCGACCCTTAACGCTCCCAACTCGGCGCGGGTTGTCACAGCGTCGATCTGGATGGAGTGGGCAAGGTGATCCGCGAAATACACCACCATCGCCAGGCTCGCGAACAGCAAGATCATCGCTCCGCTCACGGCCAACCTAGGGAACTGCTCGGTTCGGCTACCCCCCGACAACCCGACGGTGTACAGGCCGGCGGTGCTGTAGACGAACGTGGCCATGAACACGCTCAGCACCAACTGGGTGGACCGGTCACGAAGGAAGTTACGCAGGAGACGGGGAGAGAACTGTGTCGACGCCAGCTGCAACGCCACGACTGTCAGGCCGAGGACGAGCGCTATAACCGTCACCACGGTGCTAGTGATGGTGGTCAGCAGCCCTCGAGCATCATCCGCGGTCCCCTCAAAAGCCAGCGGAGCCAGCGGCGACTGCGGGTCAATCGTGACTTGGCTAATCGCCAAACCAAGGACCAGCGCCGCTAGCGAAGCGATGCCAGGCCACACCCAAAGAGCGCCGCCCACGTACTCCCGCAAACCCTCACGACTTAACATCACGCCTCACCGTTCCCACCTAGTCGAGCCAGCCGTCTATGGGCCAAAAATAGCGATGGAAGATCCGGCGCCACCATGCCTCATCCGTTGCTGAGGAGTGAGGTACGAGGGGGTCGAAGATCAGCCGGAGCCCGCTAGCGCCAGGAGCGACACTTATCAGTCCCGGTCTTCGACGAGCGCTTCGAGCTCCGCCAGCGGCACGAGGTTCTTGGCCTTCGTCGCAAGTGCAGGGCTCACGGTGACCAGTGCGTCGGCATGGAGCTTGGTGACGGCGAGGTACTCCGCGTCATACGTCGTCTCCCAGCCCTGCCCGCGCGGGATCCGCCAGGCGGTACGGCGCAATACTCGGTCACCGAGCAGCCGCATCTTCAGCTCGGTGAGTCGTTCATGGTGCTGAAGCGCCAAGTCCTCGGTGAGGTCACCGTGCCGGACTGCCTCGAGAAGCAGGGAAAGTGCCTGCGAGCGAATGAGGTTCGGAGCGGCGATCTGATGCCACGGGCTGACCTGGACACCCGTGGCGACCAAGTGCAGGAGGGTGGGGGCGTCGATTACGTAGCGGGTCATGTTCGGCACATTAGGCTCGTGTGTTTGAGCCGGTCGAGGTCGAGCGGCTTTCCGCCTGAGGGATAGTGCGATGATCGCAGTGAGCTCGTTGCGTCGGGGTGCGACTGAACACGGATATGAGGAGGCGTCAAATGGAGTACTTCGTATGGATGACGAGCCGAAAGATACGGGCCGGTGCTTTGGACGACTTCGAACGCGTGTGGCAACCCGATCCATTCCCGGAGGGCCTGGCTCGTGCCTACGCTTATTGGTCCGAGGACGGCCAAGAAATCATCGGCGTCTCTTTTTGGGATTCAAAGGAATCGTGCGACGCCTGGCGAGACTCAGAGGCTGAGGAACGGCGCCGGCAAGCAATGGCACCCCTCGTGCTCGAGGCCCGAGAGGCGTTCTACCGAGGTCGCGAACTGCGCATTCCTGGCCGCAGAGGTTAGCTCCTGATCGACGGCGGACGTGTCCAGATACGTTCCCGCGTGAATGCACTCGAGTTACCGGCTTCCCGGACGGTGAGGAACACGTGTGCCATCTTCTCCTCACCTCAGCGGTAGAGGTCGGGACGCATCCGGAAGTCGTAGTGGTACGGAAGTGGCCGGTCGCCGTATGCCGAGCGCCAAAGCGCCCCAAGCGTCTCCCCTTCTCGAAGATCGGGCACCTCGATCCCGGCTTCGAGGAGGGCACGTGCCGCGTCAGTTTGCCCGTCATCCAGCAGAGCACGTGCCCGCTGCAGGCCCACTCGGCCGTGCAGAGCAATCTGTTCGGGGGCCGCGTCGATCATCGCGACGCAGGCGGCGGGCCGACCTGCGGCGAGCAGTTGGTCGGTGGCCTCGACCAGGAGCGGGAGGCAGTTCGGCGCCTGAGCTACCGCCTTGGCATACAGTTCCGCGGCGGCCACAGGATCGCCGCGTGCGCTAGCGAGCAAGGCCAGACCGCGCGCCGCCCAGGGCGTCGACCTGAGCTGGTCGGAGCGCAGGTAGCCGAGGCGCGTCTCCTCAAGGTCTCCCCGAGCGTGGCAGCGAATGGCCTTCATGAGTTGGCCCCACCAGCCGCCCGAAGAGCGGTCGAACACGGCGCCCCAGCGATCCGAGATTGGTGGCACCAGGACATCCGTACCCACAGCATCCTGGTCGACCTCGCCCGTGCGAACCAGGGCGACGAGGTGGCGGAAGCCGTCGGAGAGCGGCTGTCCGAACGGGGTGCCGAGTAGGCCCTCGGGATCCTCACCGCGCACGACAAGTTCAGCCTCGCCAGCGCCCGAACCGGCCGCCATCTGCTGCGGCGCCCTGTCGGCCATCTCGGCTCGCCACCAGCGGTGCCATTCGTCGAGCTCCTCGGCGGGAACCGCTCGGGTCACCAGCTCGGTAACGTCAGTGAGCGCGTCCGGCCAAGAACCGTGTACCGCCCCCGGCGACGCTTCGATCGGCGCGTATGCCTCCGCCCAGCTGATCTCGGCGCTCGCCTCCAACCGCAGGTGCTCGAGTTGCGTCGTGGCCAGACCAGCTTGGATCTCGAGATAGCGTGACCCTAGCCCGCACAACCACTCCTGCCAGTGCCGACCACCCCCAGCCGTGCCCCAACAGAACAGCTTGCGACCGCCCAACTCAGCGGTGGAGGTCTGCATGAGCCCCTGGCCGTCGGCCTGGACAGCGGCGATCCACGGCCGTCGCCCAGAAGGCACCTGGAAGAAGTAGTCCGCGGCTCGCTCCGCGGACAGTGGGTAGCTGACATCGGTGGCCGGGTCGTCGGCGAAGGGCATGTCGATCTCCGCGATGGATCCGTCGTATCCGGTCCGCCAGGCTCGAGCGCTGGGGGCCAAGACCCGCACACCCAGCTCTTCCGGAGCTGCGATGTTCGTCCACCAGTAGAGCGGTTTGGGCTCGGGATCAGGGTTGCGGATGCGTACGAAAGCGAGCAATAGTGGACGGTCGGCCGGCATCAGCAGGTCGACCGAAAACACGAGATCTCGGGTGCGTTCCCACTCCCAGATCCGCAGCGCTGCTCCGCGGTTGGACGCCACGCTGCCCGCGAAGACCGGCCGGCACGTCGTGGCCGTGTGTCCGGTGGAGCCGAGGTTCCACTCGATGCCGCCGGCGAACCAGGCGTTCGTGAGTGCGAGATTGGCGAACCGCAGGCGCGGGTTGGTGAACACGAGATCCCGATCGGCCGCCACGTCGCGTAGGGACCAGACCCGCCCCCCACGACCCGGAAGAATTAGCGCCTCCAGGCGACCGTTGGTCAGCCGGATGGCGCTGATCTCCTGATGCCGCAAGTCGCGGCGGTAGTCGTTCTGCAGCGCGTACGGCAGCGGATTGGCGAGCCGCCCGTACGCGATCCTCTCGCGCATGTCTGGTGGCAGGTCGGGCGAGGTCGATGGGTCAGGAAGCTTCTGCAGCCCGGTGAACGGCGGCAGCGGCGATTCCGGGCCGAGTTCCGCGGCCAGCAACTGCAGGCTGGTGTGGCTCACCAGTCCTACCGACATGCTCTCGACCCTAACCACCCGTGCTTCGCTTAGGCGTCGTCGGTCCGCGAGGCACAACACAAGAGGATGTGATCTTCACCCGCCGTGAGGTCGGCCGACCCGGTTGCCGCCTTCGGCAAGGATGCGCTGGGCGAGCGCCGCTTCACGTGCGCCGTTCGGCCCGATGACGGGTAGGCCCTGGTCTTCGAGCCGCTGGGCGATCGTATCCGAACCGCCAGCGGCCGACTCGGGACCGTTGAAGAACTCGTCGAAGATGGCCATTTCCGAAGCGCCGAGGCCACCGCTGGTTGTCCAGACGATCTCCTCGCCCTCATCATCGATCTCGTAGGAGAGGAACGGGCAGCATGCCGCTTCGCGCTTCGCCAGATCGCACACCCACTCGCGCACACCCGGGCGTGCGGCGAAACGGAAGGTGGTCGCTGTCGCCGTTGACTCGCGGCTGGTCAGGGCGTGTTCGAACAGGCGTCGGTACTCGGCGAGTCGCTGTGCGAGATTGTCGGAGGCACTGCTCATGTCGCATGCGATAGGGGCGTCGGGTCGGGAGACGATTGACAACAGTTTCGTCATGACAGCACCATAAACTCTGGACTAAGGTCCAGAGTCAAGGGAACTCCGAGGAAATTTCTGGTGCGACTCGCGTCCGCTCATCCAGAACGCCCTGGCGCCTGCGAAGCCGACCGTTGGCACCCCTAGCGACCGAGTCGGAGCGCCGAGGCTTAGACGTCAAGCATGCCAGGCGTAAACGTTGCGACCGTTGGGACCTACTTGCTGACGCCTTGCGAAACCGACCCTTGGAGCTGACGTTGGAAGATCAGGTAGATGATCAGCACCGGTACGACGGTGATCACCACGGCCGCAAAGAGCGCGCCGAAGTCCACCGAGTACCCGGCCTGGGACGCGAAGGACGCCATCGCCTGGGTGAGGACGTAGTTGTCGGGGTTCGTGTTCAACGCGATCGGCAGCAGGAACTGGTTCCATAAGCCCACGAAGTTCAAGATCGCGACCGTAGCCAGACCCGGCTTGGCCATGGGCAGCATGATCTGGAAGAACGTCCGCCACTCCCCCGCGCCATCCACTGCGGCTGCCTCGGCGATCGACTTCGACAGTGATCGGAAGAAGGCATAGAGGAAGAACACGGTGAACGGGAACGCGAACGCCGCGTAGGTCAAGATCAGGCCAGGCAACGTGTTGAGTAGGCCGATCCCCCGCAGCACGAAGAACAGCGGCACGATCGCCAGGAAGATCGGGAAGGTGAGCCCGGCGAGCATGAGGTAGTACAGCGCCCGGCTACCAGGGAAGCTGAATCGAGCGAGCACGTAGGCCGACATCGAGCCGAACAACATCGTGAGAATCAGCGCGCCGAAGACGACGATCACCGAATTGAGGAAGAAGCTTCCGATTCCCGCGGTGGTCCAGGCATTGACGTAGTTGTCGAAGCTCCAGCGCTGTGGGAGGGCGAACGGGGACGCGAAGATCTCCGAGCTGGTCTTGAACGACGACATGAGGACCCAGATCAACGGCAGGATGACCAGGATGGACCAGATGATCAAGACGGTATGGGAGAAGCCGGTAACCGCCTTGTCGCCGGGCGTGCCGGGCGCCTCGCCGGGCTCAGCTGGCTCGAACGGCACTCGTTCTCGGGGCGGTGCGGTTGGGACAGCGCCTTGAGAGATCTGTGTCATTCGCCTACCTCACTCTTTCCACCGAAGAACCGGTTCACGGCGAACACCAGACCCGCGTACGCCAGCGTGATCACTGCGAGCACGACACCCATCGCGCAGGCATAGCCGAACTGCCCCTTGGTGAACGCGGTGGTGAACAGCTGTTGGGCCATGACGAGGGTCGTATTGTCAGGCCCGCCACCCGGTTCCAGAGCCGCCATGTAGACGAACGCATCCAGCGCGAGGATCCCTATGTAGATGAAGGCGGTCTGCACGTTCTCGCGGATCAGGGGGATGGTGATCGAAACCGCAGTGCGGAAACGTCCGGCGCCGTCGATCCGGGCTGCCTCGAAGACCTCGGCGGGGACGCCCTTGATGGCGGCGATGAACAACACCATGTAGAACCCGACAAGACCCCAGATAATGACGAACATGACCGCCCAGCGCGCTGTGCGCGGGTCACCCAACCAGGCAAACGAGGTGAACTGCTCCAGACCGAGCCTGGTGAGGATGCCGTTCAGGAGTCCGGCGCTGGGGTCGTAGATCTGGGACCAGATAAGTCCGATCACGATGGCGGGGATCACGTAGGGGAAGAACGAGATCACTCGGTAGAAGCTCGAGTTGCGCAAGCCTCGGATGTTGCCCCGAGTCGAGCCGCCGATCGTGACGAGGGTGGCGAAGAACATCGCCAAGCCCAGCGTCACGACCGGGACCACGATCGCCATGAGAATGTTATTGCCCATGGCTTGCAGGAAGGTGCTGTCGGCGAACAGCTTCGCGTAATTGGACAGCCCGATGAAGTTCATCGCGGACGTGAAGCCCGTCCAGTCAGTCAACGAGAAGTAGGCTGCCTGGACGAACGGGGAGACCACGAAGGCGATGTAAAACGCGACCGGGATAACCAGAAAGACCAGAAAGAAGCTGATCTTGTCGAACGTCAGGTTCCGCCGGCGCCAGCGGGCAGAGCCGATCCGCCGCAACCCGCCCGGCGGCGCGCTAACCCCGCTGGTGAGCTCCCCGCTGGCCAACGTGGTCACGACACTTGCACCTTCTTGATCGAATCATCCTTGGCGACCTTGTCGGTGATGTCCTGTAGACCCTTGGTGAGTTTGGCTACGTCCGAGTCGCCACCGAGGAAGCTGTTCCAGACCACCAGCTGATCTGTATTCATGCCATAGAGGTCGACGAACTGCCAGGAGAAGATGTCTGACCCTGCCGCCTCGAGCATCTTGATCTGGGAGAGCAGGGCCGTCGACCCGAACCCGTCCGCAGGCACAGTGCCTTTGACGATGGTCGATGCCAGTTTCGTCTTGGCGAAGTTCACCGCTGCCTCCTGGGAGAGCATCGCGCGCAGGAACTCCTTGCCACCGGCAACGTTCTTGCCTTGCGACGGCACAATGTAGCCCTCGCCAGCAGTCGAGTGCAGCGCCTCGTATGGCATCTTCGAGTTGCTCGACACGACCGGCTCAGGCGCGCCGGTCATCTTGAAGTCCGACTTGGTCTGCTTCTTCATCTCATTCTCGATCCAGCCGCCTGACGGATAGAGGATGAACTCATCGGCCTCGGTCCACTGGGCCTGGGCGGCGGTGAACTGGGTCCCCGAGCCGCCCGGCTTGACATAGCCGGCGTCGATGATCTTCTTCAGCCCGTTGAACACGTCCTGAACCGGAGGGAGCGACCAGCAGTCGGGCTTGAGATTCTCCAGCGCCAGCCGCACTTCGTCGCCACCTTCCTTGATCGCGGAACTGATGGCCATCGTCTGGTAGTAGGTCGCCGCCTCCTTGCCCCAGCCCAGCAGATACTTGTTCTTTCCCTTGGCCTCGGCGCCGAGGGCCAGCATCTCGTCGTACGTCTTCGGAACGGTCCAGCCGTTCTGCTCGAAGAGTGAGGCCGAGTACCAGACCGCGTACACAGTAAGGGCGTAGTTCAGCACAATGAATTTGCCATCGAACGTCCCCGGCTCGGTAACGCC
Organism: Actinomycetota bacterium; assembly: GCA_046727055.1. GTDB lineage: Bacteria > Actinomycetota > Actinomycetes > Propionibacteriales > Propionibacteriaceae > Microlunatus. The sequence goes on from JBKPBV010000089.1 coordinate 10,511, forward strand.
TGCGTACAGCGTGTCCTTGATGACCGTGCCC
>JBKPBV010000090.1:0-8640 GCA_046727055.1 Actinomycetota bacterium
CCGATGATCAGCGCAAGCCGGCGCTTGCGAAATGGTGGGCTGGCAGCTGTAACCTCCGAAGCCTGACGAAGCGTCGAATCGCTTGAACCGAACTCGGCCGGCGCGGGTTGCCGAGGGTCGTAGGTGGTTACGGTCGACCACCAAGAGCCGTCCCAGTAGCGGTAGCGCCCAGGAGCCCCCGCGGGGTCGGGGTACCAGCCGGGCAGGCTCTCCGACATTTCCCGCTACCTGAAGAGCGCCGGACTCGACCGTCCGGACGTCAAGCAGGCAAGCCAGGTCATCTAGCGGCCCTCCCGCCACCCGTTGGTGATCGGCAACCGCCGGTCGCGGCCGAATGCCTTAAAGCTGATCTTGGTACCTGGTGGATACTGCCGTCGCTTGTATTCCGCGCGATCCACCATCCGGATCACCCGATCCGCCAGCTCGGGATCGAAGCCCATGGCCACGATCTCCTCGCGACCCGCGTCCCCTTCCACGTAGTCATCCAGAACATCGTCGAGCAGCTCATAAGGCGGCAAGGAGTCGGTGTCCTTCTGGCCCGGGCGCAGCTCGGCGCTCGGCTCTTTGGTGATCGAGTGCTCCGGGATCGGTGGCGTCTCGCCCCGCTGGAGCGCTTGGTCGTTGCGCCAACGCGCCAGCTTCCATACCCACGTCTTGGGTACGTCCTTGATCGGTGCGAAGCCGCCGACGGCATCGCCATAGATAGTGCTGTAGCCAACGGCTAGCTCACTTTTGTTGCCACAGGCCAGGACGATCGAGGGTGGATGCTGGTTGGACTCGGCCATCCAGATCACGGCGCGGATACGGGCCTGCAGGTTTTCGGCGGCGATGCCATCCAGATCCAGCATCTGGTGGAATGCATCGACTGCCGGAGCGATCGGCACCGTCATGAAATGCAAGCCGGTACGCGCGGCCAAGTCAGCGGCATCTCTCTTGGAATGCTCCGAGGAGTAGGCGCTGGGATTTGAGATGCCGTAGACGTGGTCTGCGCCGAGCGCGTCACACGCCAAGGTCGCGACGAGCGATGAGTCGATGCCACCCGACAGCCCGAGATAGACCCGCTCGATCCCGTTCTTGTGGCAGTAGTCCCGCAGCCCCATGACTAGGGCGAGATACACCTCGGCCATCGGCTCGAGCGGTTTCGCGATGGTCGGCGTGATCAACTCGGCGGGTTCGTCTTCGGCGTCGGAGAGGTGCTGGCGGAGGATGATCATGCCGCTCTGGCCCGGCTCGGCTGGAACGGTGTCGTCGGCAAGCTCGCTCCGCAACGGGGCAGTGCCGGGAGCAAGATCAAGATCGGCAACCATCAGGTCTTCGACGAACTGCAGCGCGCGTACCACGATCGTGCCGTCCTCTTTCGCGATCATGGTGTCGCCGTCGAATACCAGCTCGTCCTGGCCGCCGACGAGGTTGACGTAGGCAAGCGGGCAGCCGGCTTCCAGCGCGCGCCGTCTGACCAGGTCGCCTCGTACGTCATCTTTTTCCCGCTCGTACGGGCTGGCGTTGATCACGGCGAGTAAGCCGGCGCCCGCCTCTGCCGTCGCGGCCACGGGGCCGCCGTCTTGCCACAGGTCCTCACAGATGGCGATCGCGACGTCAATGCCGTGGATGCGCAGCACATGGAGTTCGTTGCCGGGCTTGAAGTAGCGGAACTCGTCGAAGACCCCGTAGTTGGGAAGATGATGCTTGGCATAGGAACAGACGACCCGACCCTGGTGCAGTACTGCGGCAACGTTTTGCGGGTGCCCGCCCTTGGGATGGTCCGGCTCGTTGGTGCGATCCAGATATCCGACGACGGCGACAAGATCACCTAAGCCGGCGTCGAGCAGCCGGGTGGCAAGCCGATCGATCGATTTCCGTGATGCCTCGACGAAGCTGCGTCGCAGCGCGAGATCTTCGACTGGGTAGCCTGTGAGCATCATCTCCGGAAACAGCACCAGGTGCGCGCCAGCATCCGCTGCTTGTTTTGACCAGTCCATGACAATGTCCGCATTGGCCGAAATGTCCCCGACGGTGGCATTGACCTGGGCCATGGCGATCCGCAGATGAGGCACGCCACGAGACTACGACGATAATGTGAGTGCCATGAGTTCGACCGTTGCGCCCTACCGCTGGAGTGTCAGCGAGTTCCTGCGCGCCTGGGAGGCCGGCGCTTTTGACAATAGGGTCGAGCTGATCAACGGGGAAGTCTGGCCAGTGGTCATCGGGGACTGGCACGGAACGACGATCGCTCGTGTAGTGCGGCGACTTCCGGACGAAGGTGTCGAAATCACTGCAGCGACGCTTCCGAGCGGCGACTCGCTGCCGGACCCCGACTGCTGGGTGCGGCGAGAGGGCGCGCAACCAATTGGGCAGCTCGGTACACGTCTGAGCCGGTGGGCGCCTGAGGATGTGCTCCTGGTCGTCGAGGTGTCCGACGACACGGTCGTGGCGGATCTCAATGTGAAGGCTCGGATCTACGGCTCCGCTGGCTGGCCGGTCTACTGGGTGGCTGCGCCAGACGCAATCTATGTGCACACCGAGCCTAGCGACGCCGGCTATCTGAAGCGCGCAATTTACCGTCGCGGCACTCTGCTTCCGGTGGCGTACGCGGGCACCGAGGTTGCCGTCGATGACCTGCTCGGTCCAGTTGTGGCCGACAGCTAGCAGCGACTTCCGTGGATGTAACTCTGCCGTTACATCGTGAGCGGCAGACTGGGCCGCGTGGACAAGCAGACCGAGTTTGTGTTGCGGGCGATTGAAGAGCGCGATGTGCGGTTCGTCCGTATGTGGTTCACCGATGTCCTCGGCTTCCTGAAATCGGTTGCTGTCGCGCCGGCCGAGCTCGAGGGTGCCTTCGCCGAAGGCATGGGCTTTGACGGCTCAGCGATCGAAGGTTTTGCACGGGTCTACGAGTCCGACATGCTTGCGCATCCCGATCCGTCGACATTTCAGGTGCTGCCGTGGCGTGATGTCAGTCCGGCGACGGCGCGGATGTTCTGCGACATCACCATGCCTGACGGCTCACCTTCCTACGCCGATCCGAGGTATGTGCTGAAGCGGGCGCTCAAGAGGGCCGCCGACCTCGGATTCACCTTCTATACCCACCCCGAGGTGGAGTTTTTCCTCTTCAAGGACCCGATCGAGCCAGGTAAACCACCAGTACCGGTCGACCAATCTGGCTACTTCGACCACACGCCACAAAGCCTAGGCAGCGACTTCCGGCGCCGTGCAATCACGATGCTGGAGCAGATGGGAATCTCGGTGGAGTACTCACACCACGAGGGCGCTCCAGGCCAGCAGGAAATCGATCTCCGTTATGCCGATGCGCTCTCGACAGCTGACAATCTGATGACCTTCCGCGTAGTCGTGAAGGAAGTTGCCCTGTCCCAGGGCATTCACGCATCGTTCATGCCAAAGCCGTTCACCGAACATCCGGGCTCGGGCATGCACACGCACATGTCGCTCTTCGAGGGCGACACGAATGCCTTCTACGACGCCAGTGCAGAACATCACCTGTCGAAGATTGGGCGCTACTTCATCGCCGGTCTGCTCCGGCATGCCGCCGAGATCACCGCGGTCACCAACCAGTGGACCAACTCCTACAAGCGTCTAGCCGGGGGTGGTGAGGCGCCCAGCTACATCTGCTGGGGTCGTAACAACCGCTCCGCGCTGGTCCGGGTGCCGATGTATAAGCCGAACAAGGGATCCTCGGCACGGATCGAGCTGCGCTCGATCGACTCCGCAGCCAACCCCTACCTGACCTTCGCGCTCATCCTGGCGGCCGGGTTGGCCGGCATTGAGGGCGAGTACGAACTGCCCGAAGGCGCGGAGGACGACGTCTGGTCACTTACCGAACGGGAACGGCAGGCGCTGGGAATCTCACCTCTGCCCCGCAACCTGGACGAGGCCATCCACACCATGGAGCAATCCGATCTGGTTGCCGAGACACTCGGCGAGCATGTGTTTGATTTCTTCCTTCGCAACAAGCGCGCTGAGTTCGAGGAGTACCGCCGGCAGGTGACCCCGCTGGAGCTCACCCGCCTACTCCCGGTGCTCTAGGCTCTAAGCCGCTGACAACTCGGGGTTAGGAAAGCAGGGGGAGTACGGGAGAGAGGTCGGCGCGGAGGCCGGACGCATGGACCGCGCCGCTAGCGACGGCTTCAGACCAGGCAAGTCGGCCGGTCGTCAGCCGCAGGAAGGTCAGCGGGTCGGTCTCCACCACGTTCGGTGGGTTGCCCCGGGTGTGGGTCGGCCCGGGGTCGCTTATGGCGCATTGCACTGCGGCGTACGGCGGCACCCTCACCTCCACGGAGCGGCCGGGATGTTGTCCAGCAAGAATGCCCGCAAGTGTGCGGGTACAACGCGCGAGGGCGCTTCGCTGGAGCGCCGCCGGCGACGCATCTGGCACTGATCGATTGAGGTCGTCGCTGTGTACGACCAGTTCGACGATTCGGGTTGCGAGGTGGTTCTCGATGGTGGTTGGACCACGTCGCGTGCTGATCACCTGAGACAGTTGCAGGCCCGCGTCGATCCTGGTCGCAAGATCGTCAATGGCCGACTCGAGCCGCCCCACGACCTCCCGCCCGGAGAGCCCAGCTGAGGCCTCAAGTGTTGATGCCGTGATCATCTCGACGTCGCGCCGATACCGGGTCACGAACTCATGGATCGGCAGTGCAGCTTCTGTTATGGGTTCACCCAACGCCCTCGTAAGGCCAGTGTGGACCAGGAGGAGGTGACCGGCGAGTTGTCGTACGCTCCAGCCCGGCAGCACGCTCGGGCGTTCGTACGCTTCGGTGGGCAAATCGCGAAGCCATGCCAGCACAGTTCGCGACTGCTCCAGCAAGGCTTCCTGTGGCGGCAGTCGTGCTCCCACTAATTACGATCTCGTGCCATCATTCACGCTCCGCGGCGACGCTACCAGCCTCAGCAGGCGCTCAGGGAGTGCGCACCGGATGACGGCGGGACGTGCTCACCTCTGCGAAGCGTCGGCTGGCGCCCGCTGGTGGTCGGAGGAGCGATGAGCGGAACGCGCTCCGCGAACGGAGCGAGCAATCCAATACCGCGTTTCGCGAAGAGCGACGACGGCACCAGCTTCCCGCGGCGCCGCGCGAGCAGAGAAGAATAACATCGAGCTGATGATCCGGATCGAGACGACACAGGGCACGCTGGCGCGGCGGGGCTTCGTCGACGCGGAAGCGGCAGAACGCGTCATCGATCACTGGGACGAGGAGTATGAGCCACTGCTGGATCTGCTCGCCCAGTCTGCCGATCCCGACCATGCGCTGGTGGGCCTGGACAGGCTCTGCGATCGAGTGCCAGGCCTGCTCTCGCGGTTGGCTGCCACGCCGGTGCTGGCTCGTCAGCTGATCATGGTCGTGGGTGCCAGTAACAAGCTGACGCATCACCTAATCGCTCATCCGGAACACATTGACCTGCTGGAGAACGAACTGGTCAAGGTGCCTGCTAGTGCATTGCGGCGGGAGCTATTGGAGGCGACCGGTGCCGACCCCGAATCCTCGACGCCGATCGCCAGTGACACTACGGGTAACCAGCTGCGCATTGCCTATCGCGGTGCGTTGCTGCGTATCGCTGCCCGGGACGTGTGTGCGCCCGAGCCGCTCGAGGCTGTCGTCGACATTGCTGACCAGCTCTCTGACCTGGCCGACGCCACATTGGAAGCGGCGCTGTCGATCAGTCGACTCAAGCTCGGCGAGAACGCCATGAAGACGCGGTTGGCGGTGGTCGGACTTGGTAAATGCGGCGCCCAAGAACTCAATTACGTCAGCGATGTCGACGTTCTCTTCGTCGCCGAGCCGGTGTTGGACTCCGATGGCACGCCGCTGGTCAGCAACGACCAAGCTGTGCAGGTCGCCACCCGTATGGCTGCCGAGATGACGCGGATCTGCTCGGCTCATACGTCGGCGGGGACCATCTGGGAGGTGGACGTGGCCCTCAGGCCGGAGGGCAAAGCCGGCCAGCTGGTGCGCACGCTAGCCAGCCATCGCATCTATTACGAAAAGTGGGCCAAGACCTGGGAGTTCCAGGCGATGCTCAAGGCCCGCCCAGCTGCCGGTGATCTTGAACTCGGGCACGCTTTCGTGGACCTCGTGACGCCGATGGTCTGGCGCGTCGCGGAGCGGGAGAACTTCGTCGCTGACACCCAGGCGATGCGCAAGCGTGTTGTCGCGCACATCCCGACGCGCGACCATGGCCGCGAGCTCAAGCTCGGTGAGGGTGGCCTGCGCGACGTCGAGTTCTCGGTACAGCTCCTGCAGCTGGTACACGGCCGGGCAGATGAGCGACTGCGGTCGCGCGCCACGCTGCCCGCGCTCAAAGCCCTGATCGACAATGGCTATGTCGGTCGGGATGACGGCAAAGGGTTCGCGCTGGCCTATCGGTTCCTGCGAACCCTCGAGCACCGCATCCAGCTCTACAACCTCCGGCGTACTCACCTGCTGCCGAACAATGATCATGATCTGCGCCGACTGGGGCGTTCGCTGGGCTACAAGGACCCGGTGAAGGAGCTACTCAGTACGTGGCGCCACATCACACATCGGGTACGCCGGCTGCACGAACGCCTCTTCTACTCACCGCTGCTTGACACGGTGGCCAAGATCCCGTCAAAGGAGCTCCGGTTGACCACCGACGCAGCCCTGGATCGGCTGAAGGCACTCGGCTACGCCGACCCAACGGCCGCGCTGCGCCACATAGCGGCACTCAGCCAGGGTGTCACCAGGCAGGCCGAGATTCAGCGCCAGCTGTTGCCTGCGATGCTCGGCTGGTTTGCGGATGCGCCGAATCCTGACCATGGTTTGCTGGCGTTCCGCCAGGTGTCAGAGGTGCTGGGGACCACCCCGTGGTATCTGCGGGCGCTTCGCGACGAGGGCGCCATGGCCGAGCGGCTGGCTCGCATCCTTGCCTCCAGCCGGTACGCGGTGGAGCTCCTCAAGCGAGCCCCGCAGACCGTGCAGATGCTCGCCGATGATCAACAGCTGCGGCCTCGTTCACTGGCCGAGCTGAAGGCGGAGATGCACGCCGCAGCCAGTAGGCAAAGCAATAGCGTGGGGGCGGTGGAGGCGATTCGGGCGATCCGCCGCCGTGAGCTGTTTCGGGTCGCCGCCGGTGATCTTCTCAAAGAGCGCGACGTGGTCGGGGTCGGGGCCGCGCTCACCGACTTAGCATCAGCGACGATCGACGCCACATTGGAGGTCGCGTGCCAAGCATCCAAGGAGCCGGTGCCGCGAATCGCGGTCATTGCGATGGGTCGCTGGGGTGGCCGCGAGATGTCGTACGCCTCGGACGCCGACGCCATGTTCGTCATGGAGGACGCTGCCACCACCGGCAATGACCCCACGAAGGTTGCGACCGCTGTGATCAACGAGATGCGGACATTGCTGACCCGGCCGAGCGCCGATCCGCCTCTAAGCATCGATGCCGACCTGCGGCCTGAGGGTAAGGGTGGCGCCCTGATCCGCTCGCTCACCGCATATCGCAACTACTACAGTCGGTGGTCTTCCACCTGGGAGCTGCAGGCGTTGGTCCGCGCTGACGCGCGCGCTGGCGACGAAGAACTTGGCAAGGCATTGATGGCCGAGATAGACGCCCGCCGGTGGCCGGAAGGCGGGTTGGGCCTGGCGCAGCTGACCGAGATCCGCAAGCTCAAGGCGCGAGTGGAGGCGGAGCGGCTGCCGCGGGGTGCGAATCCAGCCAAGCACACCAAGTTGGGGCCGGGCGGCATCGCCGATGTTGAGTGGACGGTTCAGCTTCTTCAGCTGCAGCATGCTTATCGGCTGCCCTCTTTGCGCTCCTCGCAAACGATCGTGGCGCTGCGGGCCGCTCGCGATGCCGGAGTCATAGATGCGATGGACGCTGGACACCTCGAGGCCGCCTGGACTCTGGCCAGCCGGATTCGCAACCAGATCATGCTGATGCGCGGCCGCGGCTCAGACTCGCTGCCGAGCGACAACCGGGAGTTAGCCAGCTTGGCCGAGCTGCTCGGATACGGGCCGGGGGAGTCGTCCCACCTGCTTGCGGATTACCGTCGGGTGACGCGGCAAGCGAGGAAGGTTGTAGAGCGGGTCTTCTGGGGTTCGTAGTCTGATTGCTCCGCTCGCTGCGCTCGCTCCGCGCGGATCGCGCTTTCAGAGCCACCTACTTCGTCCTCGTTCGCAGACGAAAGAGCGTGTCTGCTCCCTCGTCCTCAGTACGGCGGCGAGCGCGATCCGGGTCTGATTGCTCCGCTCGCTGCGCTCGCTCCGCGCGGATCGCGCTTTCAGAGCTGGTCCGCTCGACTGCGGCGTGACCTATGCCGCTCAGCGCAAGCCGGACGCGCCAACGATCACCTTCGCCTGATTACCCTGTGGACCACATTCGGGCCCGTTTGGATAGGTCGGCTGTGCCGGTACTGCGATTTCCGGCAGCATGACCTTCCTGCCGGATCTCCGTACCTCGGCGCTGATTGTCACGGTTTCGCTTGGCAGGCCAGGCACCTCGGCGAAACCCACTTTTGTGCCATTCGGTACGGCGGTCGCTGAGCACACCGAGTCAGGATCGGTGCCATCGCAGCCTTGATCAATCGTGTCGCTGCCCGGAGACAGCTCGACATCGTGATCATGACAGTTGCCGTCCCAGCAGACCGTAAGCTGCACTGTCTTGATC